>NZ_JBFUEO010000012.1:0-94117 GCF_056403935.1 Pedococcus sp. P2_E4
GTGCCCGGCCCGGCGACGTCCTCGCCGTCGCCGGGACGCTCGGCCGGTCCGGGGCCGGGCTCGCGCTGCTCCAGGCCGGCGCCGACCCGCTGGGCGGCGCACCCGGCATACGCCGTGATTGCCTGGGCCATCACCTGCGTCCTCAGGCACCGATCGCGGCGGGGCCGCAGGCCGCGGATGCGGGGGCCACCTCGATGCTGGATCTCTCGGACGGGCTGCTGCGCGACGGCGACCGCATCGCGCGGGCCAGTGGCGTCCGCCTGGCGCTCGAGACCGCCCTGCTCGCGCCCGATGTCGACCCGCTGACGGAGGTCGTGGGGGAGCAGGCGCTGGAGTGCGTCCTGGCCGGTGGTGAGGAGCACAGCCTCCTCGCGACGTTCCCCGGGCAGCCCCCGACCGGATGGCGCGTCATCGGCCGCGTCGAGGAAGGCGAGGCGATCACCCTCGACGGTGAGCCTCAGTCAGCGCGCGGTTGGGACCACTTCAGCGTGTGAGGGCATGAAAAAAGCCGGCTCCCCGTGAGGGAGTCCGGCTTGATTCGGTATGCCGCAGGGCTGGGTCAGCGCTTGACCTTGCCGGCCTTGAGGCACGAGGTGCAGACATTGAGACGCTTCGGGGTCACGCCCGCGTCACCGACCAGAGCCTTGACACGCTGGATGTTGGGGTTCCAGCGACGCTTGGTGCGGCGGTGCGAGTGCGAGATGTTGTGACCGAAGCTCGGTCCCTTGCCGCAGACGTCGCAGTTGGCAGCCACGGGGTTCTCCTGAAATCGATACGTACAAGAATGGGGTGGCTCCCTGGTGTCTCGCTGCGCGGGCACAGGCCAGCGACTCGGAGGTCCACGGGAACCGGTCAAGCGTAGCCGAGGGGCACCGCAACGACCAAAACGAGCCCCGGGACCGCGCCGGCGGGGCCGTCGACCGCCCACGGCAGGCGCGCGCATCGACGGTGTTCCCCGCGTCGTGACAGTCGTGGGCACTAGCCTTCCAGCGTGCTCGAAGCCATCACCGCCGACGACGCCCGGCGCTGGGCCGTGCTCGCGCGGGCCGCGTTCGCCGCACGCCGGGCAGAGATCGACGCGCTCAACGTCTACCCCGTCCCCGACGGTGACACCGGCACCAACCTCTACCTCAGCCTCGACGCGGCCCTCGACGCCGTGCGCACCGAGCACGAGCAGGCCGGCATCCTCGGCGCGGCCAGCCTCGAGCAGGAGTGCACCGCCCTGGCGCGCGCCATCCTGCTGACTGCGCGGGGCAACTCCGGGGTCATCCTCAGCCAGCTCGTGCGCGGGTTCGCCGAGGCCATCGCCGAGCGAGGGGTCGAGGAGGCCGACGCAGCCACGATCGCCGACGGCATGATCCGTGCCAGTGAGCGCGCCTACGCCAGCGTCACCCGGCCCGCCGAGGGCACGATCCTCACGGTCGCTCGGGCCGCGGCGCAGGCCGGGGCCGCTGCAGTCGAGCGCGGCCTGCCCGCCGTCGCCGAGGAGGCCCTCGACGCGGCCAGCGACGCCCTGAAGGCCACCACCCACCAGCTCGCCGCCCTCGAACGTGCCGGAGTGGTCGACGCCGGCGCCGCGGGCTACCTGCTCGTCCTCGAGGCGCTGGCTCGGGTCGTGCGCCAGGACGGCACCCACGTCGGCGACCGGCTCGAGCCCCTCGCCGGCGACCTGGCGATGCGCCGCCGCGAGGACTGGAGCCAGGTCGGCGGGGTCGTCACCCCGACCGGGGCGACCGGCGGCGCCCCCACCGGAGAGGCAGACCTGGAGCCGGGCGGCCCGGCCTACGAGGTCATGTACCTCCTGCGCGACTCCGACGAGGAGCGAGCCGCCACGCTGCGCGAGACCCTCGACGGGCTGGGCGACTCGCTGCTCGTCGTCGGCGGCCCCGACCTCTGGAACATCCACGTGCACGTCGACGACGTCGGGGCTGCCATCGAGGCAGGCCTGGACGCAGGTCGCCCCTACCGCGTCCGCGTCACCCACTTCGCCGACCAGGTGGGCCAGCCGCCGGCCACGGGGGTGGCCGTGGTCGCCTGCGCGGCGGGGCCCGGTCTGGCCGAGGTGTTCCGGGAGGCCGGGGCGCACGTCATCGACAGCGGACCCGGGCGTCGGGCGTCGGCCGGCCAGCTCCTCGCGGCGGCACGCGGTGCCCACGCGCTCGAGGTGATCGTCCTGCCCAACGACCGCGACACGGTGATGGCCGCCGAGGCCGCGGCCAGCGCGGCGGCGCAGGAGGGCCTCGACCTGCACGTGGTCCGGTCCGCGACGGCCGTCCAGGGCCTCGCCGCGCTCGCCGTCTTCGACCCTGGGCAGTCGGCGGCGCGCAACACCGCGGCGATGAGCCACGCCGCCGCGGCGACCAGGCACGGGGCCGTCGCGGTCGCGAGCAAGCAGGCGCTCACCTCCGCCGGCCCGTGCAACCCGGGCGACATCCTCGGCGTGGTGGCCGGAGACGTCGTCATCGTGGGCGACGACCTCGCCGAGGTCGCGATCGACGTCGTGGGACGGTTGCTGTCGAGCGGCGGAGAGCTGGTCACCGTCATCGGTGGGGCCGACGCCCCCGCTGGGCTGGCCGACGAGCTGGGCGCCCGCATCGAGCGAGGGCACCGCGACGTCGAGGTGAGCGTCATCGACGGCGGCCAACCGCACTACCCGCTGTTGCTGGGAGTCGAGTAGGCGTGGTCGGTGTCGTCACGGAGTCCACCCGGCTCTCGCAGCTCGTCTCCACCGCGGCGCCCAAGCTGGCGAAGCACCGCGGCATCACGGTGGTGGGCGACCTCCTGGAGTTCTGGCCCCGGCGCTACCTCGAGCACACCGCCGACCTCGGCACGCTGCACGTCGGGATGTACGTCGTCGCGGTGGCGACCGTCAAGACCGCCAGCACCCGGTCGATGAAGAACCGCCGCGGCGAGATGCTCACCGTCACGATCACCGACGGGGCGCACGAGGTCGACCTCGTCTTCTTCAAGGCGTGGGGCCACCGGGACGCCCTCGTGCCCGGCACCACCGCCCTGTTCGCCGGCACCGTCGGGATGTACCGCGGGCGCTGGCAGCTGGCGCACCCGGCATACCAGCTCATGCACGGCGGGCTCGGCCAAGGCGCCACCGACCGCGGACCCATCCCGGTCTATCTCCAGGTCAAGGGGATGCAGAACTGGGCCGTCGCCGAGTGCGTGCGGCTGTCGCTCGACCAGCTCGACGACCTGCCCGACGCGGTCCCGGCCACCTTGCGGGCCCGGCACGGGCTGCCCGGCCGGCTCGAGGCGATGCGCGGCATCCACGTCCCGACCGAGATGGCGCAGGTCCATCGGGCGCGGCAGCGGATGCGCTACGAGGAGGCGCTGGTCCTGCAGACGCTGATGGCGCAGCGCCGGGCCCGGCTCGCCCGCGAGCACACGGCGGTCGCGCGGACCCCGGGCCCCGGTGGGCTGCTCGACGCCTTCGACGCCAGGCTGCCCTTCGAGCTCACCGCCGGCCAGCGCGAGGTCGGCGCGACCCTGGCCCGCGAGATGTCGGGCGACACCCCGATGAACCGGCTGCTCCAGGGCGAGGTCGGCTCGGGCAAGACGGTCATCGCGCTCCGGGCGATGCTGGCCGCGGTCGACGCGGGTGGTCAGGCCGCGCTGCTCGCCCCGACGGAGGTCCTCGCCGCCCAGCACCACCGCTCGATCACGACCATGCTCGGCGAGCTGGCCGAGGGCGGCATGCTCGGGGGCAGCGACATCGGCACCCGCGTGGTGCTCCTCACCGGCAGCCAGTCGGCCGCCACCCGCAAGAAGTCACTGCTCGACGCGGCCAGCGGTGACGCCGGCATCGTCATCGGCACGCACGCGCTCATCCAGGAGCACGTGCAGTTCCAGGACCTCGCGCTGGTGGTCGTCGACGAGCAGCACCGCTTCGGCGTCGAACAGCGAGATGCGTTGCGAGAGAAGGCCAAACAGCCACCACACGTGTTGGTCATGACGGCCACACCGATCCCGCGCACGGTGACGATGACCGTGTTCGGCGACATGGAGACCTCGACCCTGACCGAGCTGCCCCGGGGCCGTGCGCCCATCACGACCCACGTCGTGCCCACCGACAACCCCCGCTGGGTCGAGCGCACGTGGGCGCGCATCGCCGAGGAGGTCCGATCCGGCCGCCAGGCGTATGTCGTGTGCCCCCGGATCGGGGACGCCGCGGACGCGCGTGGCGAGGTCCTCGACGAGGAGGTCCGCGAGGTCCCGGCTCGCCGGGGCTCGGGGGCGCTGCGTGACGGGTCGCCCGATGACGCTGACCTCGGCGACGGTGACCTCGGCGACGGTGACCTTGACGTCGACCCGGGTGACGCCGGGGGCGGGGACGCCGGCGGAGGCCGGGGCGGCGACGCGCCTGCCGGCGAGGACGTGGTCGCGCCGCGTGCCTGGGCCAGCGCCCTCGCGGTGGCTGACCAGCTGCGGTCCTCGCCGGCACTGGACGGCATCACGGTGGACGTGCTGCACGGCCGCATGACCCCCGAGGACAAGGACGCCGCCATGGCGCGGTTCACCCGGGGCGAGACCGGCGTCCTCGTCTCGACCACGGTCATCGAGGTCGGTGTCGACGTGGCGAACGCGACCGTGATGGTCGTGATGGACGCCGACCGGTTCGGTGTGTCCCAGCTGCACCAGCTGCGTGGCCGCGTCGGTCGTGGCGGTCACCCGGGCCTGTGCCTGCTCATGACCGGGGCCGAGGCCGACGGTGGGGCTCGCGAACGGCTGGACGCGGTGGCCGCCACCACGGACGGTTTCGCCCTCGCCCAGCTCGACCTCGAGCTGCGCGGCACCGGTGACCTGCTCAGCGGACGCCAGAGCGGTGGCGGCCGGTCCACCCGCGGCATGGGTCGGGGCAGCTTCCGGTTCCTGTCGCTGGTGCGTGACGAGGAGGTCATCCTCCAGGCTCGCGAGGACGCGGCGGCCCTCGTCGAGGCCGACCCCGACCTCGAGGCGTGCCCGGAGCTCGCGTCAGCCGTGGCCGAGCTCGTCGACGAGGAGCAGACTGCCTTCCTCGAGCGCGGCTGAGGGCCTCCCGGGGGCCCAGGCCGGCCCGAGACCACCCATATGCAGGCGCGCGATCCGCGCCGACCGCCCTAGGCTCGGAACCGTGATCCTCTCCCACGACGAAGTCGGCTCCGGCCACCCCGTCCTGCTGCTGCACTCGGCCGTGACCGACCGCAGGATGTGGGACCCGCTCGTGCCGGCCCTGAGCCACTCGTTCCGCGTGATCCGCCCGGACCTGCGGGGGTTCGGCGACTCGCCACAGCCCGGTGAGGAGTACGCCGACGCCGACGACCTCGACGCCCTGTTCGACTCGCTCGGGGTCGACAGTGCCGCCGTCGTCGGCTCGTCGTACGGCGGGCGTGTGGCCATGGAGCTCGCCACCGCGCATCCGGCCCGGGTGTCCTCGCTCGTCCTGCTGTGCCCCGCCTATCGCGGGCTCGAGCCGTCGGACGCGGACGCCCCCGCGCTCGAGGCGTTCGGCGACGAGGAGGGTCGGCTGCTCGAGGCGGGTGACATCGGGGGAGCGGCGGCGCTCAACGTGCAGACCTGGGTCGGGCCGGAGGCCGGACCGGACGTCCGCGAACGGGTCGCGACGATGCAGCGGCGCGCGTTCGAGGTGCAGCTCGCGGCCGACGAGCAGGACCCGCCACCGTCGATCCGCCGGATCGAGGTCGACCCGACGGCGCTCGCGGTAGACACGCTGGTGGTGTCCGGCGCGCACGACCTCGGCCACTTCCGCACGATCGCCCGCCACCTCGGCGAGCAGATCCCCGGCGCCGAGTGGGTCGAGCTCGACTGGGCGGGCCACCTGCCCTCGCTCGAGCGACCGGACGCCGTCCTCACCCTCCTGCTCGACGTCCTCCGCGACGACCCCGAGGTGCACGCACCCTGAGCGCCCGGAGGATGAGCCCCGCGTCGGCGCGCGCTGCTACCTTGCCGCCGTGACGCGGATCATCAGTGGGCGGGCCGGTGGCCTCCGCCTCGCGACGCCGGCCGGCTCGGGCACCCGCCCCACCAGCGACCGGGTCCGCGAGGCGTTGTTCTCGCGCCTCGAGCACCTCGACGTCCTGCTCGGTGCCCACGTGCTCGACCTGTATGCCGGGTCGGGAGCCCTCGGCCTCGAGGCCGCAAGCCGCGGGGCCGCCTCGGTCCTGCTCGTGGAGTCCGACAAGCGGGCCGCGAAGGTGACGTCCCAGAACGCCGGAGCGGTCGGCATACCGGGGATCTCCGTCCGCCAGACCACGGTGCAGCGGGCCCTCGCGGTCCCGCCACCGACCCCGTGCACCCTCGTCTTCAGCGACCCGCCGTACGACCTCGGCGAGGAGGAGCTGGCCGCCGACTTCGCGCTGCTGGTGGAGCACCGGTGGCTGCACCCTGACGCACTGGTCGTCGTCGAGCGGTCGTCACGGTCGCCCGAGCCGCGCTGGCCGGGGGAGTGGGAGCGGGAGGACGAACGACGTTACGGCGAGACGAAGATCTGGTTCGTCGGCCCCCGCAAGCCCGACGTCGTCGCCTGACGCCGCAGGCCACGTTGCCGCGCTCGCGTGACGTTGCCGCGAGTGCACCCACGGCAACGTCACGCGCCCGCGGCAACGTCGGCAGGAACGCAGAACTCCGCCACGCAGAACGGCAGCCGCGCCGCGACCGCGACCGCACGGGGCGGTCGGGTCGCAGCGCAGCTGCCGCCGCGCAGTGCCGGGTCGCTCAGGTCGTGGGCGGAGCCGCCGGCACCAGGCTGAACTGCACGCCACCGGTCTCGTCGACGTTGGCGTCGAGGACCTGCTCGCTGAGGGCGACGGAGGCCGTCTCGTCGAGGTAGACCTTGGCGCCGTCCTGCTCGACGACCGCGTCGCCCGGCAGGGGCTGCTCGGCCGTGGTCACGGTGAGGCCGCCGCTGTCGGCGCCCTCCTGGCTGAACCGCAGACCGGCGTCCTCGGTGGTGAGGTTCTGGTCGACGATGGTCTTCACGATCGTGCTGGCGTTCTCGGTGAGGGTGAGCACGGGGCTCTCCTTCCGATGGAGGTCAGGACGTCTCCACCGTGTCGCAGGTGCGCACGCGACCACAAACTCGGTGTCCGCTGGGTGGGACGCGGCACCCCAGGCGACCCCCGCCGTGCGACGAACCCGCAGGTGGGAGAGGGTGTGGACATGACCACACCCGAGATTCCCCGTCCCACCAGCGGCGACGTCGTCGACCTCATCCTCGACGACCACCGCCTGTTCGAGGCCCTCCTGCGCGAGCTGCGTGACGCGACCGCCGACCGCGAGGCCGCCCGTGAGGCGCTGGCCCACGTCCTCATCGCGCACGGCGAGGCCGAGGAGGAGAAGGTGTACTCCCAGCTCAACCGCAAGCGCGCCATCACCAAGCACGAGGCGGAGCACGGTGAGGAGGAGCACGCCGAGGGCAACGAGGCGCTGCTCGCGCTGCTGGAGTGCAAGGGCACGGACACCCAGAAGTTCGACGACGCGGTCGAGGAGCTCGCCACGGCGCTCAACCACCACATCGGCGAGGAGGAGCAGACGATCCTCAACCCGGCCCGGACCGAGGTGTCGGAGGACGTTCGCCAGGAGCTCGGTGTCGCCTGGGCGACGCGGCGCAACCAGCTGCTCGAGGAGGCGGCCGGCTCGATCACCAACGTCCGCGCGATCGTCGCCCGGGCGCACCGCGAGGGCCTGCTCCCTGCGGACGACGAGGAGGAGTGACCACCACAGGGCACGGGGGGCGCGCTGCTAGCGTTCCCGTGTGACCAGCAACCAGACCCGGCGGTGCGTCTGCCCCGGCTCCTACGACCCGGTGACCCTGGGCCATGTCGACGTGATCCGTCGCGCCGCCGACCTGTGGGACGAGGTCGTCGTGGCCGTGCTGCACAACCCGGCCAAGCATGGGACGTTCAGCGCGCAGGAGCGGCAGGAGCTGGTCGCCGAGGCCTGCGCCGACCTCCCGGGCGTGCGGGTCGAGACCTTCGCGGACCGCCTGCTGGTCGACGTCTGCCGCGATGTCGAGGCCACGGCCGTCGTCAAGGGGCTGCGCGGTGGCACGGACTTCGCGTACGAGCTCCCGATGGCGCTGATGAACCGGCACCTGACCGGGGTGGAGACGGTCTTCCTGCCCGGCGACCCGAGCCTCGAGCACATCTCGAGCTCGCTGGTGAAGGAAGTCGCTCGCCTCGGTGGCGACATCACCGGCCTGGTCAGTGACCACGTCCGCGACGCGCTGCTCGAGCGCCTGCGGGTTCGGTGACCTGAGCTCCCACGACCTCCGGGTGCACCGGCGTGCACCGCGCATTTGGGGGAGTGGGTGACGCTCCGGTAATCTCGTGCGTCGGTCTACGTCCACCTCGTGGCGTGACCGAGTCACTCGACCCCTTGCTGGAGCCATGAACCATCTCGACCCCCGCCTGCCCCTGGTGTTCGACACCCAGGAGCTCGGTCGGCGACCCGGTTCGATGGAACGCCTCCAGCGTACGGTCGAGGCGCCTGCCGAATTCGGCACGGACGTCATCGCGGTGCCCGAGGGCTCCCCGATGGAGCTCGAGCTCCGGCTCGAGTCCGTGGTCGAGGGCGTGCTGGTGACCGGCTCGGTCAGTGCCACGGCAACCGGCGCCTGCGTGCGGTGCCTGGAGCCGGTCAGCTATCCCGCTGACGGGACCTTCCAGGAGCTGTTCGCCTACGCCGATCGCGCGGCCCACCACCGTGAGGTGGGAGCCGAGGACGACGAGACCGACGAGCACACCCTCGAGGGCGACCTGTTCGACCTCGAACCCGTGCTCCGTGACACGGTGGTGCCTGCACTGCCGTTCAAGCCGGTGTGCCGGGACGACTGCCCCGGGCTGTGCTCCGAGTGTGGAGCGCGCCTGGCCGACGACCCCGGCCACCAGCACGATGTGATCGACCCCCGGTGGTCCGCGCTCTCCGCGCTGGCTGCCGACAGCACGACTACCCAGAGCATCATCGAAGAGAAGAGGAACTGACGTGGCTGTCCCGAAGCGGAAGACGTCGCGCTCCAACACCCGTTCGCGTCGCGCGAACTGGAAGACGACGGCGACCACGCTGACCACGTGCCCCCAGTGCAAGGCCCCGACCCAGCCCCACGTGGCCTGCCCGTCGTGCGGCTACTACAAGGGCCGTCACTACACGCCGGCCGAGCGCACCGAGCACCAGGGCTGACTTCCCTGATCCCCGCGTGAGTTCCACTCAGTCCGTGCCCGAGACCTCCCAGCCTCCGGCGACGGACAGCGCGAGCCAGCGGCCCGTCGACGAGTTCGCCCAGCACCTCACCGAGGTGACCGGCGCCCCCGTCGACGAGCCGCTGCTCCTGCGTGCCCTGACCCACCGCTCGTACGCCTACGAGAACGGCGGCCTGCCCAACAACGAGCGCCTCGAGTTCCTCGGCGACTCGGTGCTGGGGCTCGTGGTCACCGACACCCTCTACACCACGCACCCCGACCTGCCCGAGGGCCAGCTGGCCAAGCTGCGCGCCGCGGTGGTCAACATGCGCGCGCTCGCGGACGTCGCGCGCACCCTCGGCCTCGGTGAGCACCTGCTGCTCGGCCGCGGCGAGGAGAGCACCGGTGGCCGCGACAAGGCCTCGATCCTCGCCGACACGATGGAGGCCGTCATCGGCACCGTCTACCTGTCGTCGGGCATGCCGGCCGCCGCCGCCCTCGTCCACCACCTGCTCGACCCGCTGATGGCCGCCTCGGCCACGCTCGGCGCCGGGCTCGACTGGAAGACCAGCCTGCAGGAGCTCGCGGCGTCCTCGTCCAGCGGCGTCCCCGAGTACCGCGTCGAGGAGGAGGGCCCCGACCACGAGAAGACCTTCCACGCCAATGCCGTGGTGGGAGACGTCGTGCTCGGGTCCGGCACCGGCCGCTCCAAGAAGGAGGCCGAGCAGAAGGCCGCCGAGCTCGCCTGGCGCGCGCTCACGGCGGCCCGCGCCGACGCCTCCGACGCCGCCGAGGCAGCCGACGCCGCCGACCTCACGGCGGGCTCGCCCTCCTAGGCGAGCACCCGGCATACCGCACAGGAGAGGCGTCGTGCCCGAGCTCCCCGAGGTCGAGGTGGTCCGTCGCGGCCTGGCCGACCACGTGGTCGGTCGGACCATCGAGTCCGCCCAGTTCCACGGCGCCCGCGTCGCGCGCCGGCACCTGCCCGGGCCCGCCGACCTCGCCGCCAGGGTCGCGGGCAACCACGTCGAGTCCGCCCGTCGTCGCGGCAAGTACCTCTGGCTCGTCCTCGCCGCGCCGGACGGGTCCCGGCAGGCCCTGCTCGCCCACCTCGGCATGAGCGGCCAGCTGCTCGTCGAGGACCCCGCCGCACCCGACGAGAAGCACCTGCACGCCCGCTTCGTCTTCGCCGACGGAGGGCCGGAGCTGAGGTTCGTCGACCAGCGCACGTTCGGCGGCATGGCCCTGTCCGAGCTGACGGACGCACTCGTCCCCGAGACGATCGCGCACATCGCCCCCGACCCGCTGGAGGCGGCGTTCGACCAGGGCTCGGTGGTGCGCCGGATGAAGTCCCGCGACTCCGCCGTCAAGCGCGCCCTGCTCGACCAGTCGCTCGTCTCCGGGGTGGGCAACATCTATGCCGACGAGGCGCTCTGGCTGGCGCAGGTGCACGGCGAGCGGCTCTGCTCCTCGCTCACCAAGCCGACCCTGTCGCGCATCGTCGACCACGCGCGCGAGGTGATGCTCGCCGCTCTCGGGCAGGGCGGCACGAGCTTCGACGCCTTGTACGTCAACGTGAACGGCGCGTCCGGGTACTTCGACCGCTCGCTGCACGCCTACGGCCAGGAGGGCCGCCCGTGCGACCGGTGTGGCACGCCGATCCGCCGCGAGGCGTTCATGAACCGCTCGTCCTTCTCGTGCCCGCGCTGCCAGCCCCGGCCCCGCGTGGCACGGGTGACGATCGGCCCCTGACATCCGGCACTGACGTCCGGCACCATCCGGCACTGACGTCCGGCACCTGACAGCCGGGTCTGCGGGTTGTACAAATGAAGCAGACGACTCGGAGGTGGTGCGATGGACACGGGCAGTCCGCAGCGTGCGGTCATCTGGGTGCACGGGCGCGTGCAGGGTGTGGGCTTTCGGTGGTGGACCAGGGCGAGGGCCCTGGAGCTCGGTCTCGTCGGCCACGCCCGCAACGCGGGGGACGGACGCGTCGAGATCGTGGCCCAGGGCGACCCCGACAAGGTGCGCGAGCTGGTGACCCTCCTGGAGGAGAAGCCGAGCCAGCACCGCCGACCCGGTGAGGTGCACACCTGCGCCGCCACGTGGGGTCCGCCCAAGGACGACCTGGTCGGGTTCTTCGAGAAGTAGCTCCCGTTCCGCGAGGGAACGACCCGTCCCGCTGGGCGCACGGCAGGCCGCCGGCATTGACCCGCGTGCGCGGGGCTGTCACGCTGAGAGACGCCCCCTTACGGCAGACCCAGGCCGGCGATGAGTGCCGCCTGTGGAAGGAGCCCGCATGGCCAAGGCCCTGGTCGGCTACCGCGTCGCCTACGACCAGCGACTGATGCTCGAAACCCTCGAACTGCGTCGCCGTGTCCGCGACCTGGAGACCCTCGTGGACCGGCTCCAGCGTGACAACGACGCGCTCCGCGAGGATCTGAGACAACCGGACGTCGTCGGAGCGGGCGCACCTACGATTGCTGGGTGAGCTCCCCATCGCCCGACAGCGCCGCGCCCGACAGCGCCGCGCCTCACCGCGCAGCGCCTGACGGCGCCGAGGCTGGCACACCGCACGAGCTGGTGCGGCTGCGCGCCAGCATCGACAACATCGACGCCGCCTTGATCCACCTGCTCGCCGAGCGCTTCAAGTGCACCCAGCAGGTGGGCGAGTTCAAGGCGCGAGAGGGTATGCCGCCGGCCGACCCCGCGCGCGAGGAGCGGCAGGTCGCGCGGTTGCGCGCGCTCGCGGACGACGCCGGTCTCGACCCGACGTTCGCCGAGAAGTTCCTGGCCTTCGTGATCGCCGAGGTGATCCACCACCACGAGGCGATCGCCCAGGGCTGAGGGCCCACCTCGTCCCGACGCGGTGCTTCGTCGTCGGCACCGGCAGCGATGTCCGGGCTCCCATGCCGATCTGCCAGCAGGAAGTCGTGCGGTGTGGTCACTCCTGTCACACGAGTCACAGGCAACGCAGGACGGTCCGAGGTGCCCGAAACCCGCTCCGCACGCAGGTAGGGTGGCCCACGCACAGACCCCCACGCAGCAGCACCCCGCATCTCACCCAGGAGCCGACCCGCTCGTGTACGTCAAGAGCCTGACCCTGAAGGGCTTCAAGTCCTTCGCCTCGGCGACCACGATGCGCCTCGAGCCCGGGGTCACCTGCATCGTCGGCCCCAACGGCTCCGGCAAGTCCAACGTCGTCGACGCCCTCGCCTGGGTGATGGGCGAGCAGGGCGCCAAGAGCCTGCGCGGCGGAAAGATGGAGGACGTCATCTTCGCCGGCACCGCCGGTCGTGCGCCGCTCGGCCGCGCCGAGGTCAGCCTCACCATCGACAACACCGACGGCGCGCTCCCGATCGACTACACCGAGGTGACGATCGCCCGGACGATGTTCCGCAACGGCGGCTCCGAGTACGCCATCAACGGCACCCCCTGCCGGCTGCTCGACGTCCAGGAGCTGCTGTCCGACTCCGGAATCGGGCGCGAGATGCACGTCATCGTCGGCCAGGGCCAGCTCGACACGGTCCTGCGCGCGACGCCCGAGGAGCGCCGTGGCTTCATCGAGGAGGCAGCTGGGGTCCTCAAGCACCGCAAGCGCAAGGAAAAGGCGCTCCGCAAGCTCGAGTCCATGGAGGCCAACCTCACCCGCGTCCACGACCTCACCGGTGAGATCCGGCGCCAGCTCGGCCCGCTCGGTCGCCAGGCCGAGGCAGCCCGCAAGGCCGCCGTCATCCAGGCCGATGCCCGCGACGCCCGCCTGCGGCTGGTCGCCGACGACCTCGTCCAGCTGACCTCGACGCTCGAGCAGGAGGTCGCCGACGAGTCGGCGCTCATCGCCAAGCGCACCGAGGTCGAGGACGGCCTGGCCGACCGCCGCAGCCGGCTGGCCACGCTCGAGCAGCAGGCGCAGGACGCCGCTCCCGAGCTCACCCGAGCCCAGGAGCGCTGGTTCGCGCTCCAGCAGCTGCGCGACAAGCTGACCTCCTCCGAGTCACTGGCCGCCGAACGCGTCCGGTTGCTCAGCCAGGACACCGCCGACGAGCAGACCTCCGGTCGCGACCCCGAGGAGCTGCGCGCCCAGGCTGCCGAGGCACGCAACCAGGAGGCCGCCCTCCAGGCGGAGGTGCGCGAGGCGCAGACCGCGCTCCAGGGTGCCGTCGCTGCCCGCGAGGCTGCCGAGGCCGCGTATGCCGCGGAGCAGCAACGCCTCCAGCGGCTCGTCCGCGCCGCCGCCGACCGCCGCGAGGGCCTGGCCAAGCTCGCCGGACAGGTGGGCGCCCGCAGGTCCCGCATCGAGGCCGGCGAGGCCGAGATCGGTCGCCTGCGCGGCATCGTCGAGCAGTCGCTCGCCCGGGCCAAGGACGCCGACAAGGAGTTCGCCGCACTCGAGGCGTCGGTCGCCGTCGACGAGGAGGGCGAGGAGGGCCTCGACTCGACCTACGAGAAGGCCGCTGCCGTCCTCGAGACCCTCGAGGCGCAGGTCGAGACGCACCGCGAGGCCGAGCGGCTGGCCGAACGCGACCGCACCAGCGCCACGGCACGACTCGAGGCGCTCGAGCTGAGCCTCTCGCGCAAGGACGGCGCCGCCACGTTGCTCGCCGCCTCCGACAGCCAGCACGGCATCGTCGGTTCGGTCGCGTCCCTCCTCCAGGTCAAGGGTGGCCACGAGGCCGCTGTCGCCGCCGCCCTCGGGTGGGCCGGCGACGCCTTGGCCGTCGAGTCGGTCGACCACGCGGCTCGGGCCCTGCGGACCCTGCGCGACGACGACGCCGGACGCGCCGCCTTCCTCGTCGGCCAGACCGCCACGAGCAGCGACCCATCCACGTGGCCGGCGCTCGAGGGCAGCGCGGTCTGGGCCCGTGAGGTCGTCGAGGCCCCGGCCACCGTGCGCCCCGCGGTCGAGCAGCTGCTCGACCGGGTCGCGCTCGTCGACGACCCCGCCCTCGCCGCCGCCCTCGTCGCCTCCGGCCAGGGGATCACCGCCGTGACGGCCGACGGCGACGTCTTTGCCCCGGGCTTCGTCCGCGGTGGCAGCAGCCACGCGCCCAGCCTCATCGAGATCCAGTCGGCCGTCGACGAGACGCGCGACCGCATCGCGGACGCGACCCGTCGTGGCGAGCAGGCCAGGTTCGCGCTCTCCGCCGCACTCGAGCAGCACCGCGCTGCGAACGACGACGTCGAGGCGGCCCTGGAGGCCCTGCACGACTCCGACGCCAAGATGGCCGCCGTCGCCGAGCGCCTCGGCCACCTCGGCGCGGCCGTCCGGTCCGCCAAGGCCGAGGCCGAGCGCACCGAGCGCGCCATCGCGGACGCCACCGCGGCTCTCGAGGCCGACAAGGCCGAGCTCGCGGGCCTGACCGAGCGCCTCGACGAGGCCAGCGCCGAGCCCACCGACGTCGAGGAGCCGGGCACCGACGAGCGCGACCGGCTCGAGCTCGAGGCCAGCCGCGGACGCGCCGCCGAGACCGAGCTGCGCCTGACCCTGCGCACCAAGGAGGAGCGGGCCCGGGCCCTCAAGGGCCGTGCCGACTCCCTCGAGGGCGCCGCCCGCAACGAGCTCGCCGCCCGCCAGCGACTGGCAGCCCGCCAGGAGCGCCGCAAGCGCGAGGCCACGGTGGCCGAGGCCGTCAGGCGCGGCGCGGCATACGCGAGCACGCTCATCGCTTCCGCCCTCGAGACCGCCGCCGCACAGCGGGCCCGGGCCGAGCACGAGCGCACCGAGCGCGACGAGGCACTGTCCCTGGTCCGTCGCGAGGTGTCCGCGCTCCAGGACGAGCTGCGCGACCTCACCGACTCCGTCCACCGCGACGAGGTCGCCCGCACCCAGCAGCGGCTGCGCATCGAGGCCCTGCAGGCCAAGGCCGTCGAGGAGCTCGGGATCGACCCCGAGGCGCTCATGGAGGACTTCGGTCCCCACCAGCTCGTCCCGTTCGTGGCTGGTCCCGACGACGACCCCGACACCGTCCCCGAGCCGGCGCCGTTCGTCCGCGACGTCCAGGAGAAGCGGCTGCGCAAGGCCGAGCGCTCGCTCAGTGCGCTCGGCCGCGTCAACCCGCTGGCCCTCGAGGAGTACGCCGCACTCGAGGAGCGCCACAAGTTCCTCACCGAGCAGCTCGAGGACCTCAAGAAGTCCAAGCGCGACCTGCTCGACATCGTCCGCGAGGTCGACGAGCGCGTCGAGCGGGTCTTCACCGAGGCCTTCCACGACACGGCTGCGCAGTTCGAGGGCGTCTTCAGCCGGCTGTTCCCCGGCGGCGAGGGACGACTGACCCTGACCGACCCCGACAACATGCTCACGACGGGCATCGAGGTCGAGGCGCGGCCCCCGGGCAAGAAGATCAAGCGGCTCAGCCTGCTGTCCGGTGGCGAGCGGTCCCTCGTGGCCGTGGCGCTGCTGGTCTCGATCTTCAAGGCCCGGCCCAGCCCGTTCTACATCATGGACGAGGTCGAGGCCGCCCTCGACGACGCCAACCTCGGGCGCCTGATCACGCTCTTCGAGGAGCTGCGCGACTCCAGCCAGCTCATCGTGATCACGCACCAGAAGCGCACCATGGAGGTCGCCGACGCGCTCTACGGCGTCTCGATGCGTGGTGATGGTGTGACCACTGTGGTCTCCCAGCGGATCAGGGACGTCGCCCAGAGCGCGTGACCGGCCCGCGAACCACGCGCGTCGATTTGAGGATTGGGTCCCCAGCAGGGCACCCTAGACCCATGGTCGCCCTCATCATCGGCATGCTCATCTGCGTCGCATTGGCGGTCGCGGTGGTCGCTGTCGTGGCCATCCCGGCGCGTCGTGAGGGGCGCGAGCTGCTCACCGCGCAAGGTGAGGACCTCGTCGCCCTCGTCAAGGAAAAGACCGAGAACACCATCGAGAAGACCGGCGACGCCCTGAGCACCGCCAAGGACAAGGTCACCGACACCGTCGGTTCGGTGGGCTCGGTGAGCACCACGAGTGCGGACGACACCGGGCGCCACCGCGCCAGCTGAACCCCTCAGTCGCTCAGGGGGACTGCCTCCGCGACGCTCGCGTGCACGGGCACGACGTGGTCCACCGCGGTGATGTCGAGCACCGCCCGGATCGCCGCCGCGGTGGGCACGACCAGCCGTAGCTCCTGACGGCCGACCCGGAGGCGCTCGGCGAGGCGGAAGATCAGGGCGATGCCCGAGCTGTCCAGGTAGTCCGTCGGCGAGAGGTCGAGGACGACCAGCGTCGCCTCGGGTCGCACGAGCGCCATGACCCGGTCGAACACCGCCTTCGCGTTGGACAGGTCCACCTCCCCGACCACCGTGACCACGGAACCGCTGGGTATGTCGTGCGAGCGCACCTGCGCGAGCTCGTTCACGAGGCTCCTCCCTCGTCCGTTGCGAGCCGTCTGGTCATCGAGACCGTCGTGCCCGTGGGTCCGGTGGTGACCTCCACGCCGTCGGTGAGCGCCTCGATGAGCTGCATGCCCCAGCCACCCCCACGCTCCGCGCCCGGCCTCCAGCGACCGTGGTCGGTGACCTCGATGACGACTGCGCCGTCGGTCACTGATGCCACGACCCGCAACGACCCCGCTTCGCCCTCGTAGGCGTGTTGCACGACGTTGGCGCACGCCTCGCCGCACGCCGCGATCAGCTCGCCCGCGACCGGACCGGTGGCACCGGTCTCCCGCAGCCACCGTCGCAAGGTCCGGCGCACGTGCACGAGGGACGGAGGCCTCGCCGGGACCGACAGGTCGAGCGGCCCGTCGAAGGCCCTCGCGGTGCGCAGGGCCAGGAGGGCGATGTCGTCCGCATTGGCGTGACCGTCAACCAACGCCGCCAGGACCCCGTCGCACAGCTCGTCCAGCTCTGCCTCGGCGTGGGCGTGGGCGTGCACCTCGAGACGGTCGAGCCCGTCCTGGATCGACACGCCCCTGCGCTCGACCAGCCCGTCGGTGTACAGGAGGAGCGTGGACCCGGGCGCCAGCACGGTGCTCGCCTCGGGATAGCTGCCCTCGAGCTGCCCGTCGGCGGTGACGCCCACGGGTGGCGACAGGGCGTCGTCGAGGAACTTCACGCCGCCGTTCCTGACGACCACCGGGGGCGGGTGGCCGGCGTTCGCGTAGCGAAGGGTGCCGTTCTCAGGGTCCAGCAGCAGGTACGCCAACGTGGCCATCTCGGGCATCGGCAGCTGGGCGACCAGCTGGTGGAGCCCGTGCAGCACTGCCGTGGGGGACGAGTCGTGGAGGGCGTAGGCACGCAACGCCATCCGCAGCTGGCCCATCGTCGCCGCGGCCTGCAGCCCGTGTCCGGCGACGTCCCCGATGGCCAGACCGATCAGGCCGCCGGGGAGGTGCACCACGTCATACCAGTCCCCGCCCACGTGCACGTCCGCGGTGGCGGGGACGTACCGCGCAGCCAGGTCGACGCCGGGGATGACGGGCAGCTGGTCGGGCAGCAGGCTGCGCTGCAGGGTCTCGGCGATCTGGTGCTCCCGCCGGGAGCGGCTCTCCTCACGGCTGAGCTGCTCCTGGGCCTCGGATCGACCCTGGATCTCTTGCAGCAGACGGGAGTTCGCGGTCACGAGGTCGGCAGTGCGCTGCTCGACCCGTGCCTCGAGCTCGGTCGTCGCGGCAAGGAGGGCAGCGGCGGTCCGGCGACGCTCGCTCACCAGGGCAGCGAGGCAGAAGGACGTGATGGCCACTCCGGAGTTGAAGGCCTGCAGGGTGACCATCTGCTCGACCAGGGAGCTGCCGACGAACGGGCCACGGTCGTGCGTAGCCGCCCAGGTCGCGGCCAGCGAGGCGAGCAGCGCCGCGGGTGCCGCCCCGCGCACCTGGAGCCGCCAGGCGGCCAGGCCGAGCACGAGCAACAGCAGGAACAGGATTGGCAGGTCGTCCGTCACGACCCAGGCCGACACTGCGGCGACGACGACGAGGACGGCGACCGCCTCGACCCACCGCCGGGGCGACCAGTCCGTGGCGTCCCGGTGGAGGGCGAGGCTCAGCAGGAACGGCGCCACCGCGAGCACGCCCATGGCGTCGCCGGTCCCCCAGACGGCAGCAGCCGACAGCCAGCGGCTCGCGTCGATGACGCCCGAGGCCACGAGGGTCGCCGTCCCGACGGTGGCGCTGATGAGCATGCTCCCCAGCGCGGCGGGGAAGACGAGCAGCATCGCGTCGCGTCCCCGGTCGAGCTGTCGCCTGAACCCGAGACGTTCCAGCAGCAGGGCCGCCACGAGGGGCGCTGCGGTGTTGCCGACCGCGGTCACGGCTGCCGGCAGCACGCCGGTGTGGATCGGCAGGTTGGCCGCGAACGCCGCGAGGGCGACGGCGGGCCAGATGCGCCGCCCGAAGAGCAGGAAGCCCGCGAGGGCGACTCCGGTCGGCGGCCACAAGGGCGTGACGTTGTGCTCGACGAGCGACAGGCCCAGGCCGAGGCGCGCTCCGAGGTAGTAGGCCACGCCGACCACGCTGGCGGCGAGCAGCGTGCCCCGCCAGGCGCGCGACTGCGCCAACGGGCCCACCTCGAGCCCCGCCACTGCGGCGCGGCCTGTCACCGGGGCCCGCGCGGCTGCACACGACGGGGCATGGCTGAGATCGTAGAACCGATTCGGGGCCGTGAGGGGGCAATCCACGCGGTGTGCCCGCGGAGGGTGGACGGCGCGCGGCTGCCCGGATGAGAGGATGGCGCGCGTGATTGATCAGCTCTGGGAATGGATCGCCGTCGCCGTCGCACTGCTGGTGCTGTTCGGGGGAGTCCTGCTCGGACTCGTCCGGGGTCGAGCGGGACGCGGACGCGGAACGCCGTCGGCGCCGTCCGCGCCCGACCGGGACGTGCTGCCCGGCGTCGGTGACGATGCGACGCCGCCCCGGGATGCGCCGAAGCGTTCCGTCGAGGACGCGGGGTCCGTCGACACCCTGCCGGCGCCCGAGACCCTGCCCGAGCCCACGCCGACGCCCACGCTGGAGCGCCCGGACGCCGTGGCCGGACGCCTCCAGCGGCTGCGCGCCCGGCTCGCCCGCTCGAACACCGCCCTCGGCCAGGGCCTGCTGACCCTGCTGTCGCGCGGCAAGCTCGACGAGGCCGCGTGGGAGGAGGTCGAGGACACCCTCATCGGCTCCGACCTGGGGGTCGAGGCCACGACCGAGTTGGTCGACAAGCTGCGGGCCCGGGTCAAGGTCGAGGGGGCCACCGACGAGGACACCGTCCGCGGGTGGCTCCGCGAGGACCTGCTCTCGCTCGTCGACCCCACTCTCGACCGTTCCCTCGCCGACTCGCGCGTGGACGGACGCCCGGCGGTGATCCTCGTCGTGGGCGTCAACGGCACCGGCAAGACCACGACGGTCGGCAAGCTCGCCCGTGTGCTCGTCGCCCAGGACAAGGACGTCGTCCTGGGTGCTGCCGACACCTTCCGCGCCGCTGCCGCCGACCAGCTCGAGACCTGGGGTGCCCGCGTCGGCGTGCCCACCGTGCGCTCGGACCGCGACGGCGCCGACCCGGCCGCCGTCGCCTTCGACGCGGTCAAGGCGGGCGCCGAGCTCGAGGCCGACGTCGTCCTGGTCGACACCGCCGGACGCCTGCACAACAAGGTCGGCCTCATGGACGAGCTCGGCAAGGTGAAGCGCGTCATCGAGAAGCAGAGCCCGATCGACGAGGTGCTGCTCGTCCTCGACGCGACGACCGGCCAGAACGGCCTGCGCCAGGCCGAGGTCTTCGCCGAGGTCGTCAACGTCACCGGCATCGTCCTGACCAAGCTCGACGGCACCGCCAAGGGCGGCATCGTCGTGTCCGTCCAGCGCAAGCTGGGGGTGCCGGTCAAGCTCGTCGGCCTCGGCGAGGGGCCCGACGACCTGGCGCCGTTCGACCCCGAGGCCTTCGTCGACGCGATCCTTGCCTGATCCGGGGCGCGTGGCGTCGCGCGTGATCGCCGATCGCGGGGTGGCAGTCCGGGGTTGCGCTGGCCTTGCCGTGGTGGCCGCAACCGCCCTCGGTATGCCGTCGTCGTCGCTCGCCGCGCAGGCCGGCTCCGAGGGCGAGGTGCAGCTGCGCGACCCTCGGATCAGCGAGTCCTCGGGTCTGGCGCTCAGCCGAGCCCACCCGCACACGATCTGGACGGTCAACGACTCCGGCGACACCGCGCGCGTCTTCGCGGTCGACACCCGCACGGGCGAGACCACCGGGGTGCACACCTTCGGGGCCCCGGTCCGTGACGTGGAGGCGCTCGCCGTCACGGCCCAGGGGCGGATGCTGGTCGCGGACATCGGCGACAACGCCGGGTCTCGCGACACCGTGCGCGTCTACTCGTTCCAGGAGCCCGCGCTCGGCGACACCTCGGGCGGCTCGGACTCGTGGGAGCTGTCCTACCCCGACGGTCCGCACGACGCGGAGGCCTTGGCCGTCCACCCCGTCTCGGGGCGCATCCACCTCGTCGCCAAGGCGACCGACGGCTCCGCCGGGATCTACGCGCTGCCGGCCACCCCAAGCCGCCGGGGCGTCAACCGGCTGACCCGCGTGGCCGCCGCGCCCGCGCTCGTCACGGACGCGGTCTACCTCGACGACGGATCCGCCCTGGCCGTGCGGAGCTACACCACCCTCCAGCTGATCGACCCCGCCACCTGGCGGGCCACCGCACGGCAGGCCCTCCCCTCGCAGCCACAGGGCGAGACCCTCGCGCTGGCACCGGGGCGACAGGACCTGCTGGTCGGCAGCGAGGGCGTCGGCTCAAGGCTGTACCGCATCAGCGTCCCCGCACCCGGCGCGGACGCGGGCGCGACCAGCACAGCACCCGCCGGGACGGCGACGGAGACGCCGACCGGGACACCAACCCCGACCGGGCCACCAACCACGACCGAGCCGCCGTCGACAGCAGGCGCGGGCGCCACCCCTCGCTCCCCGGCTGCGGACGGCCGACAGCTGGCCCTCGGGCTGGGTGGGTCGGTGCTGCTGGTGGCCCTGTCCCTCCTGGCCGCTCGGCTCGCCCGCCGGAGCCGCGGCCGATGACGCGCGAAGTAGTCCTCACCGGCGGCCGGGTGGCCGAAGGTCACGCGGAGCGGCTGCGTCGTGACGCGCAGTGGTTCACCGCCCACCGCGACCTGTTCGCCGCGGCGATCGGCTGAGCCCTCAGGGGTCTGCGATGGCCTAACCTGACGGCGTGGAACAGGGGGTGGTGCGGCTCTCGGCAGTCGCGAGAACGTGGCGGACCCTGGTGGTCCTCACGCTCACGGCGCTGTTCTGCGCCGGGTCCCTCGTGGGCGACGACCACTGGTGGCCGTTCAGCCCCTGGCGGATGTTCTCGACCTCGCAGGCCGCGACCGGGTCCGTCATCTCGACCGGCATCGAGGTGCAGACTTCGGACGCCCCGGGGGAGTGGGTCCGCGCTCCCCTGACACCTGAGAACGTCGGGCTCAACCGGGCCGAGATCGAGGGCCGCATCCCGCAGATCGTGGGCGACCCGTCGCGCCTGGGCACCCTCGCCACCAGCCACGCCGAGCTGAGGCCGGGGGCCCCGGCCTGGACCGCCCTGCGCGTCGTGCGACGCCAGATCGTCGTCGTGGACCGAAGGCCGACCGGCGAGGTCCGCACCCAGGTGCTCGCCGAGTGGAGCGCGCCGTGAGCCCGGCCCAGCGGTGGCTGTTCGAGCCCGTACCGCTGGCGCGGGTGGCGACGCTGCGGCCGCTCGTCTTCGCGTTCGTGATCGTCGACGTCCTGCGCCTGCACACCTCCGGCTGGTACCACGGCTGGGCGGACCCGGTCTGGTACGAGCCGCTGGTCATGGGCCAGCTGCTGCACCTGCCGGCCGCGACGGTCGTTCTCGTGCAGGTCCTGAAGTGGGGGTGCGTGCTCGCGGCGCTCGCGGCCCGGACGGGACGGGCCCCGCGCCTGCTCGGCTGGACCGTCGCGATCTGCTGGGTCTGGTACCAGTACGTGGCCTTCTCCTACGGCAAGGTCGACCACGACCGGGCCGACTTCGTCGTGGCGCTCGCGCTGCTGCCCACCGTCGGCATCGCGCACCTGTCCGACCAGCGCCGGTCCGAGGCGGCGGGGTTCGCCCTGCGCGCCGTGCAGCTGGCCGCCATCGCCACCTACTTCCTCTCGGCGTGGGCCAAGATCCGGTTCGGCGGCTGGGACTGGGTCAACTCCGCGACGATGGTGCGCGCAGTGGTCCGGCGAGGCACGCCGATGGCGCAGTGGCTGCTCGAGGTGCCGTGGACCCTGCATGCGTTCCAGTGGGTGCTGATGGGTGCCGAGCTCACGGCGCCCGTGATCTTCCTGCTGTCCCAGAAGTGGCGGCAGCGGGTCGTGGCCGGGTGGTTCGTGTTCCACGCGATGACCTATGGGGCCATCACCATCGCGTTCTGGCCGCACCTGGTGATGATGCTCGCCTTCCTGCCGCTCGAGCGGTATGCCGCGTGGTTGCGTGAGCGCCTCGCCCGCCGCCGCGGTGCCCCGGGCGACAGGGCGGGGGACGCCCGAGAGTTTGAAGGATCTGCGCTGCCCTGACGTGGCGGATCCATCACAGACCCTGGGCTCGCACTGGGTATCGTCGGTCTCGTGACCACGCCCTCGCTCGCCACCGCGTTCCTCGAGACCGTCGAGGCCTCCCTCCGGCTCGCCGACCGTGACGAGGTCCGCGACGCCTGGGCCCGCGAGAGCTCGTGCGCGGGCATGACCGTCGGTGGCCTGACCCACCACCTGCTCGCCCAGGCCGGCAACACCGTGCGACTGCTCCAGACCCAGACCCCGGCCGACGCCGAGGTCATCGCCCTGCTCCAGCACTACGAGCGGGCGAGCTGGGTCCGTGACTCGCAGGCGGGTCAGACCGACCCGGAGCAGACCGACAAGGACAACGCCGCTGCCGAGGTGGGCCCGGACGTCGTCCTGGAGCTCGGCCACGAGTGGCTGGCCCAGCTGCCAGCGGTGCTGGCGGTGCCCCGCGACCCCGACACGGTGTTCATCCCGTGGCAGGGCTGGGCCCTGGCGACCGACGACTTCCTCACGACGCGGCTGATGGAGCTCGTCGTCCACGGTGACGACCTCGCCTCGAGCGTCGGGCTCGCGACCCCCACCTATCCCGATGCCGCCCTTGGCCCGGTGTTCGCGCTGCTCACGGGCGTCGCGGCCCGCCGGCACGGGGCGACCAACCTGATCAGGGCGCTCAGCCGCCCGCAACGCGCCCCACGGACGATCTCGGCGTTCTGACGCGGCCGGGCACACCCGGCACACCGGTCGCCACCCGGCATACCGGTCGCCACCCGGCATACCGGTCGCCACCCGGTGGGCGGGCTGGCACGGCAGGTGGGACGCGCGGGTCCACGATGTGGGACGCAGGGTGGGCCTTTACCTGTTGCTTACCGATGTGAGGATTCGCTAACACGCGCGTAACAAAGGTGGGCATCGCGCGAAACCGGCGACGGTCACAGTTTCTGGCATGACTCCAGCACTGCTGCCAGCGGCAGACCCCACGATCAACGAGGCCGCGACCGCCTTCATGCTCGTCGCCGCCTCCATGGTCCTGCTCATGACCCCCGGACTCGCGTTGTTCTACGGCGGAATGACCCGAGCCAAGTCCGTCCTCAACATGATCATGATGTCGTTCGGGGCGCTCGGCGTCGTCGGTGTCATCTACGTGTTGTGGGGCTACTCCATGTCCTTCGGCAACCTGCAGGACGGCACCGGCGACATCGCCGGGCTGTTCGCCAACCCCTTCCACCTGTTCGGCCTGAAGGGAGTCATCGGTGACGACGGCTCCCGCCTCATCGACGTCTTCGGCGTCGACGTGTTCATCCCCGAGACCGTGTTCGTCGGGTTCCAGCTCACCTTCGCGGTCATCACCGTGGCGCTCATCAGCGGTGCCATCGCCGACCGCGTGAAGTTCTCCACCTGGCTGGTCTTCGCCGGCGCCTGGGCCACCTTGGTCTACTTCCCGATCTCCCACATGGTGTGGGGCGGCGGCGTCCTCTCGGGTGCCGAGGGTGGTCTGTCGGCCAAGCTCTTCGGTGCGACCGACGGCGTCGCCGACGTCCTGCCGATCGACTTCGCCGGTGGCACGGTCGTCCACATCAACGCCGGTATCGCCGGCCTGGTGCTCGCCCTGATCGTCGGCAAGCGGCTCGGCTTCGGCAAGCAGCCGATGCGTCCGCACAACGTGCCGGTCGTGATGCTGGGTGCTGGCCTGCTGTGGTTCGGCTGGTTCGGGTTCAACGCCGGCTCCGAGCTCGCGGCCGACGGCCTGGCCTCGACGGTGTGGCTCAACACCACCGCCGCCACGTGCGCCGCGATGCTCGGCTGGCTGATCGTGGAGAAGGTCCGCGACGGCCACGCCACCTCGATCGGCGGCGCCTCGGGTGTCGTCGCCGGCCTCGTGGCCATCACCCCGGCGTGTGGCGCGCTGTCGCCGGTCGGCTCGCTCATCCTCGGTGCCGTCGCCGGTGGCCTCTCGGCCCTCGCGGTCGGCCTGAAGTACCGCTTGGGCTACGACGACAGCCTCGACGTGGTCGGTGTCCACCTGGTCGCCGGTCTGTGGGGCACCATCGGCGCGGGCCTGTTCGCGACCGGCAGCGGCCTGTTCTACGGTGGCGGCGCCAAGCAGCTCGTGGTCCAGATCGTCATCGCCTTCGCCTCTCTGCTCATCTCCGGCATCCTGACGGCAGTCATCGCACTGGCCCTCAAGGCCGTCATGGGCTGGAGGGTCGACGAGGACGTCGAGTCCGACGGCATCGACCAGACCGAGCACGGTGAGTCGGCCTACGAGCTCAGTGGCTTCGGTGGCGGACGCTTCGGCGCCGGCTCGTCGATCACCACGGCCCAGACCACGACCCCCAAGACGCACGAGGGAGCAACCGCATGAAGCTCGTGACCGCCATCATCAAGCCCCACCAGCTCGACGAGGTCAAGGAGGCCCTGGAGGCCTACGGCATCTCCGGCATGACCGTCAGCGAGGCGTCCGGCTACGGCCGCCAGCGTGGACACAGCGAGGTCTACCGCGGTGCCGAGTACACCGTCGACTTCGTGCCGAAGGTGCGCGTCGAGGTCCTCGTCGACGACATGGACGCCGCCTCGGTGGCCGACGTGATCCTCAAGGCCGCCCAGACCGGCCGGATCGGTGACGGGAAGATCTGGACCGTCCCCGTCGACGACGTGGTCCGGGTCCGGACCGGGGAGAAGGGCGTGGACGCCCTCTGACCGCGCCACCCCACCCACGCACCACCGGTATGCCGTCCGCTCACCTCGAGCGGGCGGCATACCGCTGTGGGTGACCGGCACCGCTAACACGGGTGTAACACGATGACCCACGAACCGAAACGTCGAACGGGCACGCTGGGGCCATGACCATCGAGCAGACCGACCTGTCGGCCCGCCGTCTCGATCTGGCCGGCACGCGCGGGTTCACGGTCCCGGGTGCCGGCCCGGCCCGGCGCACCGCGATCGGCGCCATGACGCGGGAGTGGCTGACGCAGGTGTGGCAGGTCGCCCTCGGCACCCGTTCCACCGAGGGCATGGCACTGGCCGCGGTCGGCAGCCTGGCCCGCGGCGACGCAGGCCCGCTGAGCGACATCGACCTGGTCCTGCTGCACTACGGCCGCTCGCTCGGGGGAGAGGACCTGCGCAAGCTCGCCGACTCCATCTGGTACCCCGTCTGGGATGCCGGTGTCCGCCTCGACCACTCGGTGCGGACCGTCAGCCAGTGCCGCACCGTCGCCGCCGGTGACCTGACCGCGGCGGTCGGGCTGCTGGACCTCGACTGCGTGGCGGGCGACGCCGACGTCGTCGCTGCCGCGCGCTCGACCGTGAGCCACGACTGGCGGGCCAACGCCCGCAAGCGGCTGCCCCAGCTGGTCGAGACCCTCCACGCGCGGCACGCCCGGCACGGGGACCTGGCCCAGAGCCTCGAGCCGGACCTCAAGGAAGCCCACGGCGGCCTCCGCGACATGACCGTCCTCAACGCCCTCGTCGCCGCCTGGCTGACCGACCGACCGCACGGCGACGTCGACGTCGCCCACCAGCTGCTCCTCGACGTCCGCGACGCCGTGCACGTGACGACGGGCAAGGGACGCGACCGGCTGACCCGCGAGGACCACGACGGGGTGGCCGCCCTGCTCGGCCACGCCGACGCCGACGAGATGCTGACCCAGGTCGCGGACGCCTCCCGCACGATCGCGTTCGCGCTCGACGGCACCGTGCGCCGCGCCGGCCAGTCGCAACGAGCCCGCACGCTGCGGGTCGGCCCGCGGCGCCCGCAGCTCAACCCGCTCGGGTTCGGCATGTACGAGCACGACGGCGAGGTCGTCCTCGGGCCACGCAACGCCCTCGCGACCGACCCGCTGCTGCCGCTGCGTGCGGCCGTGGTGGCGGCCCGCAACAACCTGCCCATCGCCCCGACCACGCTCGCCAACCTCGCCACCCAGACGCCTGAGCTGACCGACCCCTGGCCGGTCATCGCCCGCGACCTGTTCGCCGACCTGCTGGCGACCGGCCCCGGGCTGGTCGGCGTGTGGGAGGGCCTCGACCAAGCGGGGATCGTCGACCGGTGGCTGCCCGAGTGGGCCGCCGTGCGCTCGCGCCCGCAGCGCAGCGCCGTCCACCGGCACACGGTCGACCGGCACCTCGTCGAGACCGTGGTCCTGGCAGGCGGGCTGGTCCGCGGCGTGCACCGGGCCGACCTGCTGCTCCTCGCGTCGCTGCTGCACGACATCGGCAAGGTCCGCGGCGCGCACGACCACTCCGCCACCGGGGCCCCCATCGCCGAAACCATCGCGCGCCGGCTGGGCTACCCCGAGGCCGACGTCGCCACCATCACCCTGCTGGTCCGCGAGCACCTCACCCTCATCGACCTCGCCACGCGCCGCGACCACCAGGACGCGGGCACCGTCACCGCCGCCCGGGCCGCCGCCGTGGGGAGCCGAGAGGTCTTCGACCTGCTGCTCGCCCTCACCGAGGCCGATGCCAGCGCCGCGGGCCCGCAAGCCTGGACGGACTGGAGGGCCACCCTGTTGCGCCAGCTCGCCGACGCCGCCCACTCGGGCTGGGAGGAGGGCGCGGTGCCGCCACCTGCCGAGACCGCCGCCGTCTCCGACGCCGACCTCGAGTCCGTGGCGGCCGGGGAGCCGCGGGTCATCGTGCGGCCACAGGGCGGGTCCTACCGGATCGACGTCTTCGACCGCGACCGGCTGGGCCTCTTCGCAGACACCGCAGGGCTCTTCGCGGCCTACGGGCTCGTGGTCCGCACCGCCATCCTGCGCACGCTGGACGGTGTCGCCGCCAACGAGTGGCACGTCGAGAGCCCCAGCAACGAGCCGCCGGACGAGCAGCGCATCGTGCGCGGGCTCGAGCGGCTGGCCCAGGGGGACAGGGCGCCGCTCGGCCTGCTCGACCGGCGACGCCAGTTCGCGACGCAGCCGAGCTCGCGCGCGTCGTCGGGGTCGCCGGGACAGGCCCGGGCCCTCGTGGTGCCGCACGCGTCAGAGGAAGCCACGGTGATCGAGGTGCGTGCCCAGGACCGTCCGGGGCTGCTGCACGAGCTGGGCATGGCGTTCGCGAAGGCCGGCCTGTCGGTGCGTTCGGCCCACATCGCCACGTATGCCGGCCAGACCCTCGACACCTTCTACGTCACCGAGTTCGGTGGTCGCCTGCTCACCCCGGCCAAGGTGGCCCAGACGGTGTCGGTCGTCATCGACACTTGCGACGGCGCAGTCCCGGCCTGACCCCTGAGGTCGAGTGCCTGACGCGGGCCCAGGACTGCGTGTCAGGCACACGACCTGCCGTCGATTAACCTTGGGCCCGTGTTCACCTCACTCTCCGACCGCCTGACAGCCACCTTCAAGAACCTCCGGGGCAAGGGGCGGCTCAGCGAGTCCGACGTCAACAGCACGATCCGAGACATCCGGCTCGCGCTGCTCGACGCGGACGTGTCGCTGCCGGTCGTCAAGGCGTTCACCCACGCGGTGCGCGAGCGGGCCCTCGGCGCCGAGGTGTCGGGTGCGCTCAACCCCGGCCAGCAGGTCGTCAAGATCGTCAACGAGGAGCTCGTCGGCATCCTCGGCGGCCAGACGCGCACCATCACGTTCGCGAAGAACCCACCCACCGTCATCATGCTCGCGGGTCTGCAGGGTGCCGGTAAGACCACCCTCGCCGGCAAGCTGGCCCGCTGGCTCAAGGAGCAGGGCCACACGCCCCTCCTCGTGGCCGCCGACCTGCAGCGCCCCAACGCCGTCACGCAGCTCGAGGTCGTCGGTGAGCGCGCCGGCGTCCCCGTGTTCGCCCCCGAGCGCGGCAACGTCGGTGGTCACGACGCCGTCGGCCCGACCGGTGAGGGCACGCGCTCGTTCGGCGACCCGGTCTCGGTCAGCCGCGCAGGCATCGAGCAGGCCCGCCGCGCCCAGCACGACGTCGTCATCGTCGACACCGCCGGACGCCTGGCCGTCGACGCCAACCTCATGCAGCAGGCCGCCGACATCCGCACGGCGATCCAGCCCGACGAGGTCCTGTTCGTCATCGACGCGATGATCGGCCAGGCCGCCGTCGACACGGCCCTCGCCTTCCAGGAGGGCGTCGACTTCACCGGTGTCGTGCTGTCCAAGCTCGACGGCGACGCCCGTGGTGGTGCCGCGCTGTCGGTGGCCTCGGTCACCGGACGCCCGATCATGTTCGCGTCCACCGGCGAGGGTGTGAAGGACTTCGAGGTCTTCCACCCCGACCGGATGGCGTCGCGGATCCTCGACATGGGCGACGTGCTCACGCTCATCGAGCAGGCCGAGAAGGCCTTCGACCGCAGTCAGGCCGAGGAGATGCAGCGCAAGTTCCTCGCCGAGGAGGACTTCACCTTCGACGACTTCCTGCAGCAGATGTCGGCCCTGAAGAAGATGGGCGGCCTCAAGTCGATGCTCGGCATGATGCCGGGCATGGGGCAGCTGAAGACCCAGCTCGACAACCTCGACCCCAAGGAGTTCGACCGGGTCGAGGCGATGGTCCGCTCGATGACGCCGTTCGAGCGCACCCACTCCAAGCAGATCAACGGTTCGCGCCGGGCCCGCATCGCGAAGGGCTCCGGGGTCCAGGTGTCCGAGGTCAACGCGCTGCTCGAGCGCTTCACCGACGCCCAGAAGATGATGAAGCAGCTCGCCCGCGGTGGTGGCATGCCCGGGATGCCCGGCATGCCTGGCATGGGCGGCCCCGGCAAGAAGGGTCGACCGCAGAAGCCGCAGGGCAAGAAGTCCAAGTCCGGCAACCCCGCCAAGCGCGCCGCCGAGGAGCGAGCTGCCGCCACCCGCGCATCCGAGGGGGCCCGCACGGGCAACCCGGGCTCGGCCTTCGGCCGCGACGGTGCGTCCGGGGACGCGGGCGCTGCGACCGACTTCGACCCCGCCAACCTTCCCCCGGGCTTCGAGAAGTTCCTCGGCCGGTGACCCTCCACACCCTGTCGGTCGGCACGGCCGGGCCTCGGGTGGCGTTCCTGCACGGCCTGTTCGGGCAGGGCCGCAACTGGGCCCAGATCGCCAAGGCGCTCGCCGGCCCGGACGGTACCGCTGCGCGGTGCACGCTCGTCGACCTCCCCGACCACGGCCGGTCCCCGTGGTCGGCCGAGTTCTCCTTCGAGTCGTATGCCGCGTCCGTCGCCGACACCCTGCGCGGCATCGACCCCGAGGCGTCGTGGATGGTCGTCGGCCACTCCCTCGGCGGCAAGGTCGCGATGGTTCTGGCGCTGACACGGCCCGAGCTCGTCGACCGCCTGGTCGTCGTCGACATCGCCCCGAAGCACTACGGCGACCTCGACCGGTTCGCGGGCTACATCAGCGAGATGCAGGACCTGCCCCTCGACCAGCTGCGGAGCCGGGCGGATGCCGAGCGGCTCTTCCAGGAGCCGGATCCAGGGGTCAAGGCCTTCCTGTTGCAGAACCTGCGGCGCGAGGGCGACTCGTGGCGCTGGCAGTCCAACCTCGCCATGGTCGCCGCGGATGCCGCACACGGCAGCGCGTCGCGGATCGCTGACTGGCCGATCGAGGCGGGCACCGTGCACCCGTTCCACGGGCCGGTGCTGTGGATCGCCGGCTCGGAGTCCCGCTACATCACGCCCGAGGACGCGGGTCCCATGCGCGAGCTCTTCCCCCGCGTGCGTCAGCTCGGCGTCAAGGGCGCGAGCCACTGGGTGCACTCGGACGCGCCGGACGTCGTGGTCGAGGCGCTGCGCCGGTTCGTCGCCGCCGGTGGGCGGGCGAAGGGCTGAGACCGCTCGCTAGGGTCGGGGCCATGACGGCACCGGTGCTGCACCTGCAGGGCGAGATCCTCGTCGGACCCGAGGAGGTCCGTCCCGAGGCCTGGGTCGTCGGGGGGCGGCTCACGTTCGAGCGGCCGACGTCGGCGGGGTCCGACGTCCAGACCCTGAACGGGTTCGTCCTGCCGGGGTTGGTGGACGCGCACTGCCACGTGGGGCTGGACCCCCACGGGGCGGTGGACGACGCCACCGCCGAGGCCCAGGCGGTGGCCGACCGCGAGGCGGGGACGTTGCTCATCCGCGACGCCGGCTCACCGGCCGACACCCGGTGGATCGACGACCGCGAGGACCTGCCCAAGGTGATCCGGGCCGGTCGGCACATCGCCCGGACCCGACGGTACATCCGCAACTACGCGTGGGAGGTGGAGCCCGACCAGCTCGTCGAGCGCGTGCGGCTCGAGGCCAGGGCCGGCGACGGGTGGGTCAAGCTCGTGGGGGACTGGATCGACCGGGAGGCCGGTGACCTGACGCCCTGCTGGCCGGTCGACGTCCTCACGGACGCCATCGCCGCCGCCCACGACGAGGGGGCCCGGGTGACGGCCCACTGCTTCGGCGAGGCGTCGCTGTACGACTTCGCCGCCGCTGGCACGGACTGCATCGAGCACGCCACCGGCCTGGAGGACGAGACCATCGGCCAGTTCGCCGAGCAGGGCATCGCGATCGTGCCCACCCTGGTGAACATCGCGACCTTCCCCGCCATCGCCGAGCCGGCGCGGGCGAAGTTCCCCGACTACGCCGCCCGGATGCTGGCGCTGCACGAGCGCCGCTACGCCACGATCGGGGCGGCCCACGACGCGGGCATCCCCATCTACGTCGGCACGGACGCCGGGGGGTCCCTGCGCCACGGCCTGGTCGCCGAAGAGGTGTGGGAGCTCACGCAGGCCGGCCTGTCCGCCGACGAGGCGCTGGCCGCCGCGACCTGGGGTGCCCGCGCGTGGCTCGGCCGCCCGGGACTGGAGGAGGGGGCCGATGCCGACCTCGTCGTCTACGCGGTCGACCCCCGGCGCGAGATCCGCGCGCTGGCCGCTCCCGAGCACATCGTCCTGCGCGGCCGCGACCTGTCCTGAGCCGCAGGACTCGCGCCCGGTGCCGCGCGGTCCGGCGTCCGCGCGGCCCTGTCGCGCCCACGCGGCATACGGGCGATGCGTCCAGGCCATCCACAGGGTGAGACATAAGCCAGTGTTATTTGACCAATAACGCGAGGCTATCCAAACTCCTAGTTGTCACATAGGAGATTCGCAACCGTGCGGATCCGACCACAGCAACGAAGGAGCACCCCCATGAGGTCACTCGGCCGTCACCCCCGCCTCGCCCTGGCCGCCGCCGCGACCGTCGGCGCGATGGTGATGACCGCCTGTGCAGGTGGGGGAGCCAGCGACGTGGCCGGAGCGGCCGCGGACGCCGACAACGCCGCCGTCAAGACGAGCACCATCAACCTGTTCGCCTACGCGGTTCCCAAGGTCGGCTACGACAAGGTGATCCCCGCCTTCAACAAGACCGCCGCCGGCAAGGGCGTGCAGTTCCAGCAGTCCTACGGCGCCTCGGGCGACCAGTCGCGCAAGGTGGCCGCCGGGGCCAGCGCCGACTTCGTCAACTTCTCGGTGGAGCCCGACATCACCCGCCTCGTCGACGCGGGTCTGGTCGCGAAGGACTGGAATGCGGGTGAGCACAAGGGAATTCCGTTCGGCTCGGTCGTGACGATCGTCGTGCGCAAGGGCAACCCCAAGGGCATCAAGGACTGGGACGACCTGCTCAAGCCGGCTGTCGAGGTGGTCACGCCCAACCCGTTCAGCTCCGGTTCCGCGAAGTGGAACCTGCTGGCCCCGTATGCCGCCAAGAGCGACGGCGGCAAGGACCAGAAGGCGGGCCTCGCCTTCATCGAGAAGCTCGTGACGGGTCACGTCAAGGTGCAGCCGAAGTCGGGCCGCGAGGCGACGGAGACGTTCCTGCAGGGCACCGGCGACGTGCTGCTCAGCTACGAGAACGAGGCGCTGTTCGCCGAGCGCAGCGGCGACCCCGTCGAGCACGTGACGCCGCCGACGACGTTCAAGATCGAGAACCCCACCGCGGTGCTGTCCGGCAGCAAGAACCTCGACAAGGCCAAGGCCTTCAACGACTACCTGTTCACGCCCGAGGCGCAGAAGCTGTGGGCCGAGGCGGGGTTCCGCCCGGTCGACCAGACCGTCGCGAAGGAGTTCGCTGCGGACTTCCCCCAGCCGAGCAAGCTCTGGACGATCGACGACCTCGGTGGCTGGAAGACCGTCGACGGCTCGCTGTTCAAGAAGGAGACCGGCGCCATCGCCACCATCTACGACAAGGCGACGAAGTAGCGCATGACGGCCACGGCAACCACGCGCAGGGACGGCACCTCGACCTCCGAGGTGGCGTCCCTGCCGCCGCGTCCCGAGAGCCCTCGCCAGCGCCGCGCCTTCGGCCGACCGCTCGGTGTCGGCCTGGTCGGCCTGTGGCTGAGCGTCATGGTGCTGCTCCCGCTCGCAGCCCTCACCGTCACCTCGTTCGGCGAGGGCTGGTCGGGCTTCTGGTCCGCGGTCACGGCGCCCGTCGCCCTGGCGTCGCTGCGGGTCACCGTGCTCGCCGCCGCGGTGGTGGCGGTCATCAACTCCGTCATGGGGACGCTCATCGCCTGGGTGCTGGTGCGTGACGACTTCCGGGGCAAGCGGGTCGTCAACGCGCTGATCGACCTCCCGTTCGCGCTGCCCACGATCGTCGCGAGCATCGTGCTGCTGTCCCTCTACGGGCCGAACAGCCCCATCGACATCCACCTCAACGCCACGCAGCCCGGACTCGTCGTGGCGCTGGCATTCGTCACGCTGCCGTTCGTCGTGCGGTCGGTGCAACCGGTGCTCATCGAGGCGGACCGCGAGGTCGAGGAGGCCGCGGCCTCGCTCGGTGCGTCGAACTGGACGACCTTCCGGCGGGTCGTGCTGCCGACCCTGGCGCCGGCGGTCATCAGCGGCACCGGGCTGGCCTTCGCCAGGGCCATCGGCGAGTACGGCTCGGTCGTGCTCATCGGCGGCAACATCCCGCGCGAGACCCAGGTCGCGTCGCAGTACATCCAGCAGCAGATCGAGATCGACCGACCCGTCAACGCCGCTGCCGTCTCGGTGGCGCTGCTGGCGATCGCGTTCGTCACGCTGTTCGTCCTGCGGCTCGCCGCAGGTCGCGCGCAGCGCCGTGAGGAGGAGTCGGCGTGAGGACCTCGACACCGGCCCGGCTGGGCCTGCGCGCCGTCGCCCTGGGCTACCTCGTCGTGCTGCTCGCCGTGCCGATCGTGCTGATCCTCTGGCGCACGTTCAGCCCAGGGCTGGGGGAGTTCCTCGCCTCGGTGCAGACGCCGGCTGCGATCGCGGCTCTCAACCTGTCGCTGCTCATCGTGGCGATCGTGGTGCCGCTCAACGTCCTGTTCGGGGGGGCGACCGCGCTCGCCCTGGTGCGCGGACGGTTCCGCGGCCGCGGGCTCATCCAGGCCGTCGTCGACCTGCCGTTCGCGGTGTCGCCGATCGTCGTGGGCGTCTCGCTGATCCTGCTGTGGGGCGCCGGCGGCTGGTTCGGTGGGGTCGAGAGCCTGGGCTTCCGCGTGATCTTCGGGCTGCCGGGCATGGTGATCGCGACCCTGTTCGTCACCCTGCCGTTCGTCGTCCGCGAGGTCGAGCCGGTGCTGCACGAGATCGGCACCGAGCAGGAACAGGCCGCCGCCACGCTGGGCGCCAGCTCGTGGCAGACCTTCTGGCGGATCACGCTGCCCGCCATCCGGTGGGGACTCACCTACGGGGTCGTGCTGACGATCGCGCGGTCGCTCGGCGAGTTCGGCGCGGTCATCATGGTCAGCTCGGGCTTCCCCGGCGTGTCCCAGACGCTCACCCTGCTGGTCCACTCGCGCTACATCGACGACCACAACACGTATGGCGCGTACGCCGCCTCGACCCTGCTCATGGGCATCGCCGTGCTCACCCTGCTCGGCATGACCCTGCTCGACCGCAAGAGGAGCACGACATGATCACCGTGACCGGTGCCAGCAAGAACTACGGCTCGTTCGCCGCACTCGACGACGTGACGCTCGACATCCCGGCCGGGACGCTGACCGCCCTGCTCGGCCCGAGTGGCTCGGGCAAGTCGACGCTGCTGCGCTCGATCGCCGGGCTCGAGCACCTCGACGGCGGCCGCATCGTGATCGGCGGCCGCGACGTCACCGGGGTCGCGCCGCAGAAGCGCGGGATCGGCTTCGTGTTCCAGCACTACGCCGCCTTCAAGCACATGACCGTGCGGGACAACGTGGCCTTCGGCCTCACCATCCGCAAGCGACCCAAGCACGAGGTCGCGCGCAAGGTGACCGACCTGCTCGAGATCGTGGGGCTCGACGGTTTCCAGCACCGCTATCCCGCCCAGCTGAGCGGCGGGCAACGCCAGCGGATGGCCCTCGCCCGGGCGCTCGCGGTGGACCCCGAGGTGCTGCTGCTCGACGAGCCGTTCGGGGCGCTCGATGCCAAGGTGCGCGCCGACCTGCGGCAGTGGCTGCGCCGGCTGCACGACGAGGTGCACGTGACCACGGTGCTCGTGACCCACGACCAGGAGGAGGCGCTCGACGTCGCCGACCGGATCGCGGTGCTCAACAAGGGGCGCATCGAGCAGGTCGGGGACCCGGTGTCGCTCTACGACCGCCCGGCCAACGACTTCGTGATGTCCTTCCTCGGGTCGGTGGCACGGCTGGGGGGCCAGCTCGTGCGACCCCACGACATCGCGCTCGACCGCAGCCGCGAGCGGGCGAGGGCACTCGACGCCCGGGTGGGCGGGTCACCGGGCGTCATCGAGGCCGTGGTGGAACGCGTCGTGCGCCTCGGGTTCGAGGTGCGCATCGAGCTGCGGGCCGACTCGGGGGAGCGGTTCGCCGCGCAGGTCACCCGGGCCGAGGCAGACGAGCTCGCCCTCGTGCCCGGCGAGACGGTGTTCGCCCGCACGACCCACGCGCCCGACGGGGCAGAGACGGACCCCGCCCTCGCCATCTGAGCGGCCAGGCCTGGGCGCGCTCCCGGACCGCGTGCGGCGGGTCCCGCGCGATACGACAGAATGCGCACGTGGACATCTCGGCGCGCACGGAGTATGCGGTGCGCGCCATGCTGATCCTCGCCGAGGCGGCGACGGAGTCGGCCGGCCCGGTGAGCGTCGAGACGCTGGCCTACCGCCAGACCCTGCCGCGCAAGTTCCTCGAGGCCATCGTGTCCGACCTGCGTTCCTCGGGACTCGTCAAGAGCACCCGAGGCGCTCGCGGCGGCTATGCGCTCACCCGTGAACCGCGGGACATCTCCCTGGGCGACGTGTTCCGGGCCGTGGACGGGCCGCTCGCGGAGGTGCGCGGCCTGCGGCCGCACGAGACCGCATACGAGGGGGTCGCCGAGCACCTCCCCACCATCTGGGTCGCGGTGCGCGCGAGCCTGCGCTCGGTCCTCGACGAGACCAGCCTGGCGGACGTGCTCTCCGGTGAGCTCCCCGAGCGGGTCGCCGCCCTCGCGGCCGACCCTGACGCGTGGCGCAGCCGGTGACCCCCGAGACCCGGGGCGCCGACGGCGCCGAGGGCACTGGTCGTCCTGACGGCATCGACCCCGCGGACCTGGCGACGGCGCTGCGGGTGCTCGAGCAGCTGCCAGCCCTCGACGCCGACCACCCCGACATCCAGACGGTCAAGCGGGCAACCGGCCGGATGTACAAGCAAGTACGCAAGGCACGCCGCCGCGAGGCCAAGGCGCCCCAGATCGAGCACGACGAGGCGCTGCTCGCCCAGACCGCGACTGGCTCGCCGATGCGCATCGACGACGAGACCAAGGGCATCCTGCTGACGGTGCCGCCGGTCGGTGCCACGGTCGGCGAGCTGCTCAAGCCGCGCGGCTGCTACATCTGCAAGGCCGACTACACGACCGTCGACGCGTTCTACCACTGGCTGTGCCCCGACTGCGCGGCCACGAGCCACGTCAAGCGGGACCAGCGCGCCGACCTCACCGGCAAGCGGGCCCTGCTCACCGGGGGTCGCGCCAAGATCGGCATGTACATCGCGCTGATGCTGCTGCGCGACGGAGCCCACCTCACCATCACCACCAGGTTCCCGCACGACGCCGCGAGACGCTTTGCGGCACAAGAGGACTCGGCGCAGTGGATCGACCGGCTCAAGGTCGTGGGCATCGACCTGCGCGACCCGACGCAGGTGGTGGCCCTCGCCGACGAGGTCGCCGCGGCCGGCCCGCTCGACATCCTCATCAACAACGCGGCCCAGACGGTGCGGCGCTCGCCGGGCTCCTACTCCCACCTCGTCGACGGCGAGTCGGTGCCACTGGAGCGCGACGTCACCTATCCGGAGCTCGTGACCTTCGACCGGATCAGCGACGCGCACCCGGCCAACCTCATCGGTACCCTGCGCGACCAGAAGGTCGCCCACCACGAGGGCGAGTCCGAGCAGGACGCAGCCCTGGCGCTGGCGCAGCGCTCCGCGGCCTCGATGACGTCGATGGCGCTCACCGCGGGCCATGCCAGCCTCGAGGCGCACGTGGCCGGCACCGCGGTCGACGCGGGCGGGCTGCTGCCGGACACCCAGCGCAACAACAGCTGGACCCAGAAGGTCGAGGAGGTCGACCCCCTCGAGCTGCTCGAGGTCCAGCTGTGCAACGCGACCGCGCCGTTCATCCTCGTGTCGCGGCTGCGGCCGGCGATGCGGGCAGCGGTGGCGGCCGGGGCGCGGCGGGCGTACGTCGTCAACGTCTCGGCGATGGAGGGCCAGTTCTCGCGGCGCTACAAGGGCGCCGGCCACCCCCACACCAACATGGCCAAGGCCGCGCTCAACATGCTCACGCGCACCAGTGCCGGCGAGATGTTCGAGACGGACAGGATCCTCATGACCGCGGTCGACACCGGATGGATCACCGACGAGCGCCCACACCACGAGAAGCTGCGCATCGCCGCCGAGGGCTGGCACGCGCCACTCGACCTGGTCGACGGGGCCGCGCGCGTCTACGACCCGATCGTCCGCGGCGAGGCCGGCGAGGACCTCTACGGCTGCTTCGTGAAGGACTTCGAGCCCAGCCCTTGGTGAGCGGGGCCGGGGGACCGGCTGGGCTGCGCGAGCTGGCCGAGTGGGCCAGGGCGGCCTTCGGGCTCGGCGAGGGGACCCCAGCGTTGCGGCCGGCGGGCCGCGGCGCCGAGGCCCGGGTCTACCTGCTGGAGGTGGGTCCCGCCCGGTACGCCCTCAAGCAGCCCTTCGGGACGCTCGACGAGCAGGGCGTCCGGCGGGAGGCAGCCTTCCTCGACCACTTCGCCCGGGCAGGGGTGGAGGTCCCCGTGCACCAGGTCGATGCGGACGGGCGCCATGTGGTGCCCGTGCCCCGGGAGCTCGGCGGAGGCGTCGTCCGCCTGAGCCGGTGGGTCGAGGGTGAACCCGTGCGCGTACCCACGGCCGACGTCGCGGGTCCGCTCGGCGTGCTGCTCGGCGCGCTGCACGTGGCTGCGCCACCGGCTGGTGGGGATCCCGGTCCGTGGTACACCACCTGCCCGGACGACTCCACCTGGGACGACCTGCTCCGCCGCAGCGCTGGTATGCCGTGGTGCGATCCCCTCGAGGCGCGCCTCCCGGATCTGGCGCACCACGGCGCCCTCGTCCGGGCAGCGGGGCCGCCTTCCGGTCCGCTGTTGGTTGGGCACCGGGACCTGCACCCCGAGAACGTCCTGCGAGCACCCGACGGGGCGTTGCGGGCCCTCGACTGGGAGGACGCTGGTCCCGTCGACCCGGGCCGCGAGCTGGCCAAGGTCCTGGTGCAGTGGCACGTCGACGGTGGCACTGTCGACGTGCAGGCCGTGCGGACGACCGTGGCCGCGTACCGGGCCGCAGGCGGTCGCGGGCGCGTCGATGGGCCCGGGGCCTTCGCCATGGTGCTGAGCACGGAGCCGAACTTCCTCGCCGCCCAGGTGGAGAGGGCGCTGGACGCCAGCCTGGCCGACGACCTCCGTCAGCACGCCGTCGGGGAGGTCCTGGAGTCGCTGGGCTACCTGCCCACTCCCGCGGCGCTGGAGGCGGTGCTTGCCGCCGCGATGGGGTGAGCTGCACCGCATACCCTGCCCGTATGGCGCGGGGCACCGCGCGTGGTCAGGGCACCCCCGCGGGTCTGGCAGAATGGTCGGCTGTACACCTTTCGGCTGGGCCCTCTTTCCCGGCTGGATGCCTACCCCGAGTCTCGGCTCCCCGCGTGTCCCCACCGGTCTTGCCGTGCTCACCAACCTGAACAAGGAGTGACCACACACGTGGCCGTCAAGATCCGTCTGAAGCGCATGGGCAAGATCCGTGCACCGTTCTACCGCGTCGTCGTCATGGACTCGCGCACCAAGCGCGATGGCCGGGCCATCGAGGAGATCGGCAAGTACCACCCCACCGAGGAGCCGTCGCTCATCGACATCAACGGCGAGCGCGCGCAGTACTGGCTCGCCCAGGGTGCCCAGCCCACCGAGGCTGTCGAGGCCCTGCTCAAGATCACCGGCGACTGGCAGACCTTCAAGGGTGAGCCCGGCACCGAGGGCACCCTCAAGGTCAAGGCTCCCAAGACCTCCAAGAAGGACCTCTACGAGGCTGCGCTGGCTGCCGCTGGCAAGTCCGGCGACGCGGGCACCGACGGCGCCACCACGCCGAAGAAGCGCGCTGCCAAGAAGGCCGAGGAGCCCAAGGCCGAGGAGCCCAAGGCTGACGAGCCCAAGGCTGACGAGGCACCCGAGGCCAAGGCTGAGGCGACCACCGAGGCCGACGAGCCCAAGGTCGAAGCCGAGGTGGCCCCCGAGGCTGCCGAGGCCGACGCCGCGGACAAGGCCTGAGCGTGCTCGAGGAGGCGCTCGAGCACCTCGTCAAGGGCATCGTCGACCACAAGGACGAGGTCGCCGTGCGACGCAAGGAGCTGCGCCGCGGTGAGGTGCTCGAGGTGCGCGTGCACCCCGAGGACCTCGGTCGCGTGATCGGCCGATCGGGTCGCACCGCCAGTGCCCTGCGCACCGTCATGGGCGCCCTGGCCGGCGGACACACGGTCAGGGTCGACATCGTCGACACCGACAAGGTCCGCTGAGGCGCCGCACGCGCCAGCCAGGCACCACTGCCGAAGGGCCGCCGGGATCTCCCGGCGGCCCTTCGTCGTTCCCCGCAGACCTGGGCATTCGGCTGCACGGGCGGCCTGCGGGGCGTACCTTCCGCCCATGGAGCGGATCCCCTTCAGCGTGCCGGCACAGCCCGGGCACCTCGGCGGCTGGCGAGCGGGGAGCGGGGCGCCGGTGCTGCTGCTCCACGGCGGCCCCGGCCTGTCCTTCTCGTACCTCGACGCCCTGGCTCTGGAGCTGGCCGACGACTACGAGGTTGCCTTCTTCCAGCAGCGCGGCCTGGAGCCGTCGGCGACCCAGGGGCCGTTCACCGTCGCCCAGGCGGTCACCGACGTCGTGGCCGTCCTCGACGGGATCGGCTGGCAGAGCGCCTGGGTCGTGGGGCACAGCTGGGGCGGGCACCTGGCCTTCCACGTCGCCGCCGCAGCGCCCGAGCGCGTACGCGGGGTCCTCAGCATCGACCCGCTCGGCGGCACCGGCGACGGGGGAGCCGCCGAATTCAACGAGGCGATCGCCGAGCGCGCCCTGCCGGAACACCGGGATCGGCTGCGCGAGCTCAACGAGATCGACGACGCGGACTCGACGGCCGAGCTCCAGGACGAGCTGATGCGGCTCGCGTGGCCGTCGTACTTCGCCACCCGCGACGCTGCGCCGCCGATGCCTCCGCTGCAGTTCAGCCTCCCTGCCGGGGCAGGCCTGTTCCCCGATCTGGCCAGGGTGCTGCCGGAGCTCGAGGCGGCGCTGCCCGGGATCGGGGTCCCGGTCGCCGTCTTCATCGGAGCAGGCAGTCCCATGCCGCCCGAGAGCGCGGGGCTGGCCACGGCCGCCGCCATCCCGGGCGCGTGGTCCCACGTGGAGGCCGACGCCGGACACTTCCCGTGGCTCGACCACCCGGGCTGTGTCAACCCTGCGCTCGACCGGTTGACCGGCCGGGCTCCCGTCTGAGGCGCTCGGGCTCCCGTGTGACGCGGTCGGGCCCGAGGCGGCGCGAGGAGTTCGGCGCAGGGCTGCGCACCTGAGAGACTTCTGCCCATGCCCGCCCCCACCGACGCCCTGCTCGTCGCCCGCATCGGCAAGCCCCACGGCCTGCACGGTGAGGTGACCGTCCAGCTGCACACCGACGACCCCGACGCGCGGTTCGCCCCAGGTGCGGTGCTGGCGACCCAGGCGGCTCCCGGGTCAGGGGTGCCGCGGACCCTCACCGTCGCGACCACGCGCGTCCACCGGGGGATCTGGCTGATCGGGTTCGAGCAGATCCCGGACCGCACCGGCGCCGAGTCGCTGCGCGGCACCCAGCTCTTCCTGGACGCCGCGGACCTCACCTCGGAGCAGGACGACGACTCCGAGGGCTGGTACGAGGACGAGCTGGTCGGGCTGGCCGTCGTCGCGACCGACGGCACCGTCGTCGGTGAGGTCGCCGGCCTCGAGACCCGCGCCGTGCAGGACCTCATCGTGGTCAGGCTCGCCGGGGGTGGCGAGGCGCTCGTGCCGTTCGTCGAGGCAATCGTCCCCGAGGTCGACGTCGAGGGTGGCCGCGTCGTCATCGACCCGCCCGCGGGCCTGCTCGACCTCAACACCGACACCACCGACACCGACCCCGACTCCACCCACACCGGCACCGACCCCGCCTCCAACTCCGCCGACGCCGGCTCCCACCCCCGCGCCGGGGCGTGACCGTGCGGCTCGACGTCGTCTCGATCTTCCCCGAGTACCTCGCGCCGCTGGACCTCTCGCTGATCGGCAAGGCGCGCCGGGACGGGCTGCTCGACCTGCGGGTGCACCAGCTGCGCGACTTCGCACACGACCGACACCAGAGCGTCGACGACACCCCGTATGGCGGGGGCGCGGGCATGGTCATGAAGCCGCAGCCGTGGGCCGAGGCCCTCGAGCACGTGGTCGCCTCGGGCGCCGACGGCGCCCGCCCGCGGCTGGTCGTCCCCGGGCCGGGTGGTGTGCGGTTCACGCAGGCGATGGCGCGCGAGCTCGCCGACGAGCCGTGGCTGGCCTTCGCCTGCGGGCGCTACGAGGGCATCGACGAGCGGGTCTACGAGTTCGCCGCGCAGGACCTCGGGCTCGGGGTGTCGGTCGTCTCGCTGGGGGACTACGTCCTCAACGGTGGCGAGGTGGCGGTCCTCGCGATGGTCGAGGCGGTCGCCCGGCTGCTGCCCGGGGTCATCGGCAACGCGGACTCGCTCGTCGAGGAGTCCCACGAGGACGGACTGCTCGAGTACCCCGTCTACACCAAGCCGGCGTCGTGGGAGGTGGCTCCCGGTGTCACCCGAGACGTCCCGCCCGTCCTGCTGTCGGGGGACCACGGTGCGATCGCCTCCTGGCGGCACCAGCAGCGGCTCGAGCGCACCGCCGCCCGCCGGCCCGACCTGCTGCACGCCGCGCAGGCGGTGGACGTGTCCGGGCCGGGGGCCGACGGCCTCCAGCGGCTCGACGGTCAGGCCGCCACGGTGGCCGACGCCCCCGAGCTGATGACCTTGGGCCGTGCGTGCTGGGTCACCGAGGCGCAGGCCAACGACTCGCTCACGATCCCGCCGCTGGTCGAGACGCTCGACGAGGTCGTCGCCGCCCTCGCTGACTGGCAGACCTGGACCTGGCGCTCGGGTGGCCGTCTCGTCGCCTCGGTGCGAGGACGCCTCGATGCGGCACAACCGACCGTCTGGCAGATCGGCCGGCTCATGGTGGCCCCCGACCTGCAGGGGCGGGGGCTCGGCCGCGCGCTGCTCGCCTTCGCCGAGGCGCGCGCGCCTGTTGGCGCGACCGCATACCGGCTCAACACGGGGGCACGCAGCGACCGCAACCTGCGCATCTACCGCAAGGCGGGCTACCGGGTGCAGCCGGGCGAGGGGGCCTTTCCGGGCACCGTCGACCTGCTCAAGCCACGCCGCTGACCCGCTCGGCGGCACGCCCGCGGGCCGGCTCGGTGCCGGCGCGCTCGCTGGCGTACAACCGGTACAGGGCGTAGGCCGCCACCGCGCACAGCAGGTGCCACGCGGCGTGTCCCTGCAGGAGCGAGTCGGGGTGGCAGAACCGCGAGCCGTCCTTGGCGAGGTTCCAGATGGCGAACGCCAGCGCCAGTGCCCCTGCCGCCGCAAACCCCCAGCGGGCCTGGCGCGACGCGGCGTCGCGGCGCCACAGGACGAGCTCGCCGGCGAGGGCGAGGAGCAGGAACGCCCCGAACGCCAGGTTGGCGGCGATGTCGACGACGGGCACGTGGCCGGGGATGCGTTCGACGAGCTCGCAGACGGCCACGACCGCGACGAACGTCATCGTGAAGAACCCGCCGCCGCGCCGCAGGACGCGGGTCAGGGCGTACGCGGCGGCGAACGCCGCCACGAGGTACATGCTCAGCAGGTCCAGATGGCCCCCCAGCGCGCTCTGCGTCGCGTGCATCGCCGCGCTCCCGGGCCCGAGCAGGACGACGACGACGCCGTACGCCGCGGCCAGCCCGGGGTGTGGGGCGATCGTCGTCCGTGCCGAACCCGCCCGCCACGCGACGGCCAGTCCCGCGACCACGAAGCCGGCGTTGCTGAAGGTGTTGGCGGGCTGCAGGACCACGGCATCGCGGGCCGCCTCGCAGAACCGGTCACCGCGACCGACGTCCGGACCCAGCCAGCCCTGGACCACGGCGAGCCACAGCAGCAGGGTCGAGGCGACGGCGACCACGACGGCGAGCGCGAGAGGGCGCAGGTCCCGCCGCGCGTCCGTGGGCATGGAGCCGAGTATGCCGCCGGACGGCTCGCGGAGCGGGTCACCGGATCGACCGGCCCCTCGGGGTGCCGCGCGTCGCTCGTCTAGTCCACCAGGGTCGTGGCGAGGTCGGCGGGCACCAGCAGGCGACGGGCCACCAGGTGTTCCGCGACGAGCACGGTGACGGTCTGGGCGGCCATGATCCCGAAGAGCACCAGCACCTGTGCCGTGGCTGCCTGGACGGGCGTCCCGCCGCCGAGCATCACACCGATGAACGCTCCTGGCAGCGTGACGACCCCGGTGGTCTTGACCTGGTCCAGGCCGGGCAGGAGGGCCTCGGGGGCGCGGCGGTGGATGATCTCGAGCACGGCCTGGCGGGGGAGCAGGCCGAGGGACAGGCAGGCCTCGTACTGGCTGCGCTCCTCCCTCAGCGCGGCGAACGCCCGGCGTCCCACCAGGGTGTGGGCCGTCATCGCGTTGCCGACGATGATCCCGACGACCGGGATCAGCGCGATGCCCTTCGCCGGGATGGTTCCGGTGCCCAGGACGACAGCCACGACGGGCAGGACGCCGGCCGCCATCGCCAGGGCCGCCCATCGCCAGGCGCGCGGCGCCTCGACCCGGCGGCTGGTCGTCAGGACCCCCATCGCGAACATCACGCCGACCAGCGCGACCGACAGCGGCAGGCTGTCCACGACCGCGGCGATCAGCAGTGCGGCGATGCCGAGCTGGGCGATCGCGCGGACGGCAGCCACCAGCACGGGGCGCACCAGGCCGTACCCGGCGACCTGGTGCGCCGCCACCGCGATGAGCAGCAGCAGGACCAGCGCCAGCGCGACGGGCCATCCGGGGTCGATGCTCACAGGCGTCACCGTATGCGGCGGCGGCCCGTGGGGTGTGCGGACGCCGGCGACGACTCTGCTCGGAAATGGTCCGGCCGATCGGGAATGTTTTCTGTATCGTTCTACTTGAACGATTTAGTACAACGATCCAGAAGCAGTTCCAGACCGAGCCGGACCTGAACCGGACACCCAAGAAGGAGGCCAGAAGCCATGGGGAACGTCACCCTCAAGTCCGTCGCCGAGGCAGCCGGCGTCTCCATCTCGACGGTCTCCAACGCCTACAACAAGCCCGACCAGCTCTCGGCCGAGGTGCGCCAGCGCGTGCTCGAGACCGCCAAGGCCCTCGGGTATGCCGGGCCCAACCCGGCCGCACGCAGCCTGCGGTCCCAGCGGGCCCGCGCCATCGGCCTGGTCTTCACCGAGCGGCTCAGCTACGCGTTCTCCGACCCTTACTCGGTCGGGATGCTGGCGGGGCTCGCCGAGGTCGCCGAGCAGTTCCAGACCGGGCTGCTGCTGATCCCGCTGATGCCGTTCGACCCCGAGCGCCCCGACGAGGTGGAGGCGAGCGCCGAGGCCATGCGTGCGGCGGTCGTCGACGGCGTCCTGGCCTACTGCCTCGACATCGGCCACCCGGCCCGCGAGATCGCCGTCGAGCGGGGCCTGCGGATGGTCGCCACCGACGACAAGGACCCCCGGATGGACGGGCTGGTGCTGATCGACGAGCGCGGTTCGGCACGGCAGGTCGGCGAGCACCTCCGGCTGCTGGGCCACCGCAACGTCGGCATCGTCGTCGACAGCAAGGTCGACTCGCCTGCCGTGGTCGAGGTCGACGACGTGAAGCACCGTTCCATGTCGTTCTCGTGGGACCGCTACGACGGCTTCCGCGAAGGGCTCGGACCCGACGTCACGGTGCGGACCGTGGCGCCCCCCGGCCACAACTCGGTCGAGGCCGGACGGGCTGCAGGCGCCTACCTCCTCGACCGCCACGACCGGCCCACCGCGATCATCACCGTGAGCGACGTCTTGGCCCTCGGCGTCCTCGAGGCGATGCGCCAGCGCGGCCTCACACCCGGTCGGGACGTGTCACTGTCCGGCTTCGACGACGTGCCCGCGGCGGCCGACGCCGGCCTCACCACCGTGCGCCAGCCGATCGCCGAGCGTGGACGGATCGCCGGTCGCATGCTCCTCGACCCCGACTACACCGAGCGCCGCATCGTGCTCCCCACCGAGCTCGTCGTGCGGTCCAGCACCGGACCTGCCACGACGCCACAGACGCGCTGACGGACCCGTCAGCGTCAAACAACAGCACCATCGCACCCCGAAGGGAGAAGGACATGAGCGACTACATCGCCCTCACCATCAACAGCAACGCAGGCGCGGCCCTGGCCCGGTCGGCCCGGCCGGACGCCCCCGTCGTCGACGACGGCTTCAGCACCCGTCCGGCTCGCGGGACCGTGCGCCGTTCGTTCGCGACCACGTTGCGCAGCACGGCGTCGGTCCAGCGCCGCTGGGCCGACCGGATCGACCCGGCCTGCCGTCCGGCGCACGCTGGCGCCTGACTGGCGGGTCGCGGCGCCGACACCGCACCGCGAGCCCCCACAGGGGCGGGTATGCCGCGTGGCCCGGCCACGCGGCATACCCGTGCCTGCCACCCCCAGGCCCGACCGGCGCCGACGGATTTCGGCCGGGAGGCCTGCCCGTGGCAGAATGGCTCCTCGCGCCCGCGTGACCAGCGACCCCTGCCGCAGGGGGAGTGACCGGGCAGTGTCCCGACCACGTGGTCGGTCACGCAACACGGCGCGAACCACCATCAGCAGCACCACCAACACCCTGGGCGACCTGTGGCGCCGAGAAGAAAGCGAATCTGCCATGCAGCGTTTCGACGAGATCGACAAGGCCTCCCTGCGCGAGGACATCCCGGCCTTCCGCGCCGGTGACACCGTCAACGTCCACGTCAAGGTCGTCGAGGGCACCCGCTCGCGCGTCCAGGTCTTCAAGGGCGTCGTGATCCGTCGCCACGGTGGGGGCATCGGCGAGACCTTCACCGTCCGCAAGGTCTCCTTCGGCGTCGGCGTGGAGCGCACCTTCCCGCTGCACACGCCGATCATCGACCACATCGAGCTCGTCACCCGCGGTGACGTCCGTCGCGCCAAGCTCTACTACCTGCGCGACCTGCGCGGCAAGGCTGCCAAGATCAAGGAGAAGCGCGAGACCACTCCCGCCAACTGAGCGGACTGATCTCCCGTCGTGGGGTGTCCCCGCACGCGCCCACCCAGCTCTGAGAGTTAGGCTCCGGATCGATGAACCCCGGACCGGTACCACCCCAGCAGGACCCGGCCGCCGCGTCAGACGTCTCTGACGCGGCGGCTGCGTCCGAGCGCCCCCAGGGCGGCCCCTCGTGGCTGCTGCTCGCGGGCATCTCGCTGGTCGTGATGATGCTGGTGCGGGGTTTCTTCGTTCAGTCGTTCTACGTCCCCAGCGGGTCGATGGAGCCCACGATCGAGCCCGGCGACCGGATCCTGGTCAACAAGCTCATCGACGGTGACGCGGTGCGCCGAGGCGACGTCGTCGTCTTCGACGGGACGACGACCTTCGCCGCGGCCGACCGCACCCCGCACCAGTCGGACGGCATCGTCGGCAGCGTCGTCGGCGGTGCCGCCAACCTGATCGGCGTGGACCTCGGCGAGCAGGACTTCGTCAAGCGGGTCATCGGCCTGCCGGGTGACCACGTGGTCTGCTGCGACAGCGGCGGCCGGCTCACCGTCAACGACGTCCCCCTGACCGAGCGCTACCTCCACGAGGGGGATGTGCCCAGCGACCTCACCTTCGACATCATCGTCCCGGCCGGCCGGCTGTGGGTCATGGGCGACCACCGCAGCAACAGCGCCGACTCGCGCGCCCACCTCGGCGACCCCGGCGGCGGCACCGTCCGGATCGCAGACGTCGTGGGCCGGGCCGGTGCGACCTACTGGCCCTTGACGCGGATCGGCGGGTTCGACACCCCCGCCTCGATCGCCGACATCCCCCGGGTGGCGGCCCAGTGACCGGTCACGAGGACCGCGGCTCGGCCACGGCAGGGTCGGCGGCGGCCGATGGCCTCGCCACCACGCCGCCCACGACGGATGCGCCCGGCGTCACGGACGCCCAGCCCGCGGACGCGGGGCCCTCGGACGCGGGGCCCCCGGGGCCCGGTGGACTCCAGGTGCTGGGCGCGGCGGTCAAGGAGTTCGCGATCGTCGTCGGCATGGCGCTGGTCCTGTCGTTCATCGTCAAGACCTGGCTGATCCAGGCGTTCTACATCCCCTCGGGGTCGATGGAGAACACCCTCCAGGTCAACGACCGGGTCATCGTCAGCAAGCTCACGCCCGGCCCGGTCGACCTCAAACGGGGCGACATCGTCGTGTTCGCCGACCCCGGCGACTGGGTCGAGGCGCCGGTCGTGCAGCAGCGTGGACAGCTCACGACGTTCGTCCGCGAGACGCTGACATTCGTCGGCCTGCTGCCTGACACGGCCGAGAACCACCTCATCAAGCGCGTCATCGGCCTGCCCGGAGACCGGGTCGTGTGCTGCGACGAGGGTGGCCGCCTCACGGTCAACGGCGAGCCCGTCAAGGAGCCGTACATCCACGAGGGCGACGCAGCGAGCGAGCGCGACTTCGACATCACGGTCCCGAGTGGGCGGGTGTGGGTCATGGGGGACCACCGCTCGGACTCCTCCGACTCGCGCTTCCACGACAGCCCCGACGACGACGGCAGCCAGGGTTCGGTCGACGAGCGGCTCATCGTGGGGCGGGCCGTGGCGCTCGTGTGGCCTCTCGACCACCTGGTGTGGCTGTCCAACCCCACCGACACCTTCGCCCGCGTGCCTGCGCCCTCGGCCACCGACCCCGCGCAGCCCCAGCAGTCGCCCACGACCGCTCCCGGTCAGAGCACCTCGCCGGCGACGACTGAGGGCGGTGGCGAGGCGCCCGGTGGCGACGCGCCCCCCACCGTCGGGTCGCCCGCCACTGTCGGGTCGCCCGCCACCGTCGGGTCGCCCGCCACCGTCGGGCTGGGCCCGCCGCCCACCCCCCGGGACCACGGGGGAGACTGAGGTCGTGCCCGCGTCGTCAACCACTCGTCGCCCGGCTCCCGGTCGGCGGCCGAGCCTGCGTGTCGAGCGCGCCCTGCAGCGCGACGGACACCGCGTGCTCGCCGGCATGGACGAGGTCGGTCGTGGTGCCCTGGCCGGACCGGTCAGCGTGGGCGTCGTCCTCATCGACGAGAGCTGCCGCAGTGCCCCCACCGGCGTCAAGGACTCCAAGCTGCTCACCCCCGCGGCGCGCGTGGCCATGGTGCCGCGGATCCGCCGCTGGGCACTGGCCTACGCGGTCGGGCACAGCTCCCCGGCCGAGATCGACGAGGTCGGGATCATCGCCGCCCTGCGGCTGGCCGGCTGCCGTGCGCTCGCGTCGGTGGGCGTGACCCCGGACCTCGTCATCCTCGACGGCAACCATGACTGGCTGACCGCCCCCGACGAGGTCGGCCTGTTCGCCTTCGCGTCGCAGACCGCTCCCGTCACGCCGCCGGTGACCACGATGATCAAGGCGGACCTCAAGTGTTCCTCGGTCGCGGCCGCCTCGGTGCTGGCCAAGGTCGAGCGCGACGGACTGATGATGGCAGCGGCGCCCGCGCACCCGGCATACCACTGGGACGAGAACAAGGGGTATGCCGCGCCCGAGCACCTCGCGGCGCTGGAGGCGCACGGCGCCACCGACCTGCACCGCAGGTCGTGGCGGCTGCCGGGTGTCGGGGGAGAAGATGGGGACCTAGGGCCAGTGGAGCAGGAGATGAGCGCGCGATGAGTTCAGAGGACCTCGAGAAGTACGAGTCCGAGATGGAGCTGCAGCTCTACCGCGAGTACCGCGACGTCGTCGGCCTGTTCTCGCACGTGGTCGAGACCGAGCGCAGGTTCTACCTGTGCAACTCGGTCGACGTGAAGGTGCGGTCCGACGGCGGTGAGGTCTACTTCGACGTCACCATGCAGGACGCCTGGGTCTGGGACATCTACCGGCCGGCCCGGTTCGCCAAGCAGGTGCGGGTGGTGACCTTCAAGGACGTCAACGTCGAGGAGCTGGCCAAGTCCGACCTCGAGCTGCCCAAGGGGTCCGGCTTCTAGGTCACCCGCCCTCGGGCTCGTCGTGCGGCCGCATGGCCCGCGCTCCGCTGCCGACGGCGTCGCTGTCCACAAGGCGCCTGCCGACGCGCCCCCGTCCACAGGTTCACTCACGCCAGTTCTGTGCCCGTGCATCAGCCGGTTGGCTCGGGGCATGGCAGAACGAACGGACCCTCGACGGACGCTGGGTCGCTATGGCGAGCGGCTGGCGGCGCGCTACCTCGAGGACTGCGGCATGCAGGTCGTCGACCGCAACTGGCGGTGTGTCCACGGCGAGCTCGACCTGGTGGCCCGCGACGGCGACTGCCTGGTGTTCTGCGAGGTCAAGACGCGACGCAGTGTGCGGTTCGGCGACCCGTTCGAGGCGATCACGGCAGCCAAGGCAGCACGGCTGCGCAGGCTCGCGGTGGCCTGGTTGCGCGAGCACGACACCCACTCGGGACGCATCCGCATCGACATCGTCGGGGTGCTCCGCCCCGCGGCCGGCCCGGCCGTCGTGCGCCACCTGGTGGGGGTGCAGCCATGAGCTTCGGCACGACCCGCTCGGTGACGCTGGAGGGCCTGACCGGGTCCGTCGTCGAGGTCGAGGCGCACGTCTCCAGCGGGTTGCCGGCGTTCATGCTCGGCGGCCTGCCCGACACGGCCTGCGCCCAGGCGCCCAACCGGGTCAAGGCCGCCACCGCCAGCCTCAACCGGTCGCTCGCGCAGGAACGCATCACGGTCAACCTGTCACCGGCCTCGATCCCCAAGAACGGCAGCGGGTTCGACCTGCCCATCATCGTCGCGGTCCTCGCGGCCCTGCGGCTCCTGCCCGTCGACAAGGTTGCCGGTGTCGTGCACATCGGCGAGCTCGGTCTCGACGGCACGATCCGCCGGGTTCGGGGTGTCCTGCCGGCGGTGCTCGCATCGGTGCGTGCCGGCCACCTCGACGTCGTCGTGCCGGTGGAGAACGCCGCCGAGGCTGCCCTGGTGCCCGGGGTGCGGGTCCACGCCGTGCGACACGTGGCAGACCTGGTGGCTGCCTACGAGCGGCCAGGCCCACTGGCAGTCGGCGTGGTGGGCGCCACCCCGGTGGCTGCGGTGGACCCGCCTGCGCCGCCCGACTTGGCCGACGTGATCGGTCAGGAGGAGGCGCGGCTGGCGCTCGAGCTCGCGGCTGCCGGTGGTCACCACCTGTTCCTCGTGGGCCCACCCGGGTCAGGCAAGACCATGCTCGCCGAGCGGCTCGTCTCGATCCTGCCGCGACTCACCCACGAGCAGTCCATCGACGTGCTGGCGGTGCGCTCCCTGCTCGGCGTGAGTGCCGAGGAGATCGAGATCGGCGGAGCCCCACCGTTCGTCGCGCCGCACCACGGCGCGACCCAGGCGGCCATCATCGGCGGTGGCAGCTCTGCCGTCCGACCCGGCTCGATCTCGCAAGCCCATCACGGGGTGCTCTTCCTGGACGAGGCTCCCGAGTTCTCGACGGGGGCGCTGCAGTCGTTGCGCCAACCGCTGGAGTCGGGGTCGGTGGTGGTCGCGCGGGCACGGTCAGCGGTGCGCTTCCCCGCGCGGTTCCAGCTGGTCATGGCCGCCAACCCCTGCCCGTGCGGTCTGGGCTTCGGCAAGGCGGCGGCCTGCATGTGCACGCCCATGGCCAAGCGGTCCTACCTCGGCAAGCTCTCGGGTCCACTGCTCGACCGGGTCGACCTCCAGGTGCAGGTGCCCGCGGTCACCCGATCTTCGCTAGCCGGCACTCCCGGGGAGGCGAGCGCCGTCGTGGCGACCCGGGTGGCTGCTGCCCGTGACGCCCAGGCCCGCAGGTGGGCCGGGTGCGGGTGGTCTCTCAACGCCCACGTGCCGGGGTCCCGGCTGCGTCGCGGGCAGTGGCGGCTCCAGCGCTCGGTGACCGTCGACCTCGATGCGGCGCTCGACCGTGGTCACCTGACGCTGCGTGGTTACGACCGGGTGCTGCGCGTGGGGTGGACCCTCGCCGACCTCCGGGGCCGGCCGTCGCCGACCCGCGCCGACCTCGGTGCGGCCCTCACGCTGCGCAACCAGGATGCGGTCGCCGCGTGACCGCCACCGACCCGCTGACCCGGGTGCCGGCCGGGGACCGCGCAGCCCGACTGGCCTGGGCTTCGCTCGTGGAGCCGGGCGACATCGCGGCGACGACGCTCGCACGCCAGGTCGGGGCCGAGCAGGCGTTGCACTCGCTCGACGCGGGCACGGCACTCGGACGTCGGGTGGCGCCGCGGCTCTCGGACCTGGACGTCGTTCGTGACCTCGGGGTGGCCGCCCGCCTCAAGGCGAGGATCGTGGTGCCCGGCGACGACGAGTGGCCCACCGGGCTTGACGACCTGGCGGCCCCACCCTGGTGCCTGTGGGTGCGTGGCCCGCTCATCCTCGCCGACGTCTGCGCCCGCAGCGTCTCAATCGTCGGGGCACGGGCTGCGACCCCCTACGGCACACGTCAGGCGGTCGAGCTTGGCTCTGGGCTCGCCGAACGCGGTTTCACGGTGGTGTCCGGGGCTGCGTACGGCATCGATGGTGCGGCCCACCGCGGTGCGCTGACGGCTGAGGGCGACACCGTGGCGTTCACTGCCGGCGGGGTCGACCGTCCGTACCCGCGCGGGCACCAGGACCTCTATGCCCGGCTGGTCGCCGAGGGGCTGGTCGTCAGTGAGGTGCCTCCCGGTTGGGCTCCGACCCGCTCGCGGTTCATCGCCCGCAACCGGCTCATCGCCACGGCCAGCCAGGGGACCGTGGTCGTCGAGGCCGGTCTGCGGTCCGGCTCCCTCAACACGGCCGGCACCGCGGCGGAGCACCACCGGGTCGTCGGTGCGATGCCCGGGTCGGTGGAGTCGGCGGTGTCGGCCGGCTGCCACCAGCTGATCCGCAACGGCGCCGCGGTCCTCGTCACCGACGCCGAGGAGGTCGCCGAGCTCGTTGGTGCGATGGGAGAGGTCGCTGAGCCGCGACGTGGACCGATGCGTCCCGGGGACGACCTCGACGAGGTTCAGGCCGCGGTCCATGCGGCACTGCGGTTTCGGGCTGGGCTGCACCCGACAGAAGTGGCGAGGCGCTCTGGACGATCGGTGGCCGAGGTGCTCTCATCACTCGGGCAGCTCGAGTCGCACGGACTCGTGCGGCGCACCCCGAGTGGCTGGTGCAAGGTGCCGCGGGGGCGAGGCTGACACGGCTGCGGGGTGGCGGCTTGTGCGCAGCGTGGGCATTTGCGACGGTGACGGCGTGAGCGAGGGAGGGCAGGACGCGATGGTCGCTTTCGAGCGCCACCTGCGCAGCGAGCGCGGGCGCTCGGAGCACACCACCCGGGCGTACCTCGCAGACCTGCGGAGCCTGATGGACTTCCTCGCCGCCGAGCAGGACGTCACCGACCTCGCCGCGATCCAGCTGCGCGACCTGCGGGCCTGGCTGGCTGCCATGACCCAACGCGGGGCAGCCCGCTCGACGATCGCCCGGCGCAGTGCGGCTGCCCGCACCTTCCTCGGGTGGGCTGTCAGGACGGGGCGCATTCCCACCGACCCGTCCCTCCGGCTGGTCGCGCCCAAGCGCGCCGGGCACCTCCCCGAGGTGCTGCGCCAGTCCGATGCCGTGGCCCTGTTGGACGTCGCCGCCGTGGCCAGCGACGACCAGGACGCGATGCACCTTCGCAACCGGGCGGCCCTCGAGCTGCTCTATGCCAGTGGCATCCGGGTGGGCGAGCTGACCGGTCTCGACATCGACGACGTCGACCTGTCCACGGGTGTCCTCCGCGTGATGGGCAAGGGCGGCAAGGAGCGCACGGTGCCCTTCGGCGCCCCCGCGCGCGAGGCCCTGGTCGCCTGGCTGGAGCTCGGGCGCCCTCAGGTCCGGACGGAAGCCAGCGGTCCGGCGCTCCTGTTGGGCCGCCGCGGTGGCCGGGCCGACCCGCGCCAGATCCGATCGGCACTCCACGAGCTCCTCACGCACGTTCCCGATGCGCCAGACATCTCGCCGCACGGGCTGCGGCACAGCGCTGCCACCCACCTGCTCGAGGGCGGGGCCGACCTGCGACTCGTGCAGGAGCTCTTGGGGCACGCGAGCCTGGCCACCACCCAGATCTACACGCACGTCTCGGTCGACCGGCTCAAGGCGTCCTATCGGCAGGCACATCCTCGTGCGTGAGCAGGCGGTTCAGGTGCTGGCCGCCACCTCCGGGGCACCCGTGCGGCAAACCCTCGGGCGTGCCGCGACGCGCAAGGCCGCCGATTGCGCGAAACTGGGGGCGCACAGAGTGGCGCGAGCTGCATCGTGCCCGAGGGACCAGACCAGGAAAGGTGCCCCACCGCAGTCGTGAGCGTGCAGACCAGGCCGCACCGGCCCCCAAGCCGACACCGTCGACGCCCGAGTCGACAGGTGCGGCTTCGGCGCACCATCGCGGTGACCGTCCTCCTCGCGCTCGGCGTGACGGGCTTCGTCGCCACCAAGGTGCTGGGTCGTGACGACGTGGCCGCTGCGGTCGACGCCCTCCCGGGGGTCGCTGCCACGGCGCAGACCGCCGGTTCCGGCCAGTCGCCCTCGTCGAGCCCCACCACGCCGAATGCCCAGGACGGCTCCAGCGGCACCGAGTCGGCCCGGCCAGAGCAGACCACGGTCCCTCAGCGAGGCAACGGCAAGATCTCCGTCGTGGCGGTCCCTCGGGTCGAGCCCGCGGCGACAGGACGGACCGTCCGCTACACGGTCGAGGTCGAGGGCGGTCTGGGTGTCGACGCCGCCGAGGTCGCCGCCACCGTGCAGTCAGTCCTCCTCGACTCCCGCGGCTGGCAGAAGGTCGACGGGGTCCGCTTCGTCAACGTCACGCCGGCCCAGGCCAAGGCCGGCGACCACGTCGACATCCGGGTCACCCTGGCCAGCCCGGGGCTCACCGACCAGCTGTGCGCCCCCATGCGGACGCTGTCGCAGGTCTCGTGCTGGAACGGCGAGCGCTCGGTCCTCAACTTCCGACGGTGGGCGCTCGGGGACGACAGCTACGGCGACGACATCGCGCGGTACCGCATCTACCAGATCAACCACGAGGTCGGTCACGGCCTCGGCCACCAGCACCGCTCCTGCCCCGGCAAGGGCAAGCGGGCCCCGATCATGGTCCAGCAGACGTTGAGCCTCGGCGGCTGCGCCCCGTGGCCCTACCCGTCCGGGGCCTGATCGCCCAAGGCGTCGCGGTCACGACGAATCCTGCCGTCGCCTGGGTCGCTACTCCAGCGGCAACAACCTGACTCGTCGGATCCCCAGCAGCTGCAGCGGGTCGACGTAGGTGCGACCCCGCACGGCGCCGAGGTGCAGGCAGGTCTGCGGTGTGCAGTGCCCGGCGACGTCGGAGACCGTCCCGAGGGGATCACCTCGCGCAACCACATCCCCGCGGTGCACGGCCGCGACGACCGGTTCGTAGGTGGAGCGAAGACCTGAGGTGTGCAGCACCGAGACGGTGCCTCGACCGGCGATGACGCCGACGTGCGTGACGGTGCCGGCGTCGACGGCCAGGACTGGCTGACCCTGGTGGGCTGCGAGGTCGACGCCTCGATGGCCGGCTGCGTACCGGCTCGTCGGCGCTGCGAAAGGTCTCGCCACGGCCGGGCGCGGTGCCAAGGGCCAGACCCAGCGGCCGCGCGGCAGCACAACGGGCGAGGTCGACGTCGATGGTGTCTTGAGGAGCTGCGGCGAGGTCGCCGCCGCGCCAGGACGGGGAGCCAGGGCGCCGAGCGCCGCCGGCCGCGCAACGTCGTGGGCGACGACACCGACGGAGGTCGGGGGAGCGGCGCGTGGTGACGTGGGGGGCGAGGTGCCCGACGCCACCAGGAGCAGCGCGGCGAGGGGGACGAGGACTGTTGGTGCGGTGGTCACCCGGACAGCGTCACGTGAAGGGTGGATCGGCTCCAGTCGCTCGAGCCACCCTGTGGAGAGCCGGCGCCCGGGCGGGGGGCCTGTGGACGCGCACGGATGGCAGCGCCACGGCGGGTCAGTAGCCGGTCACAGGCGACCGAGCCGCGCCACCGCCTCGTGCAGGACCTCGTCCCGCTTGCAGAACGCGAACCGCACCAACGTCCGTGCCGCCTCGGCGTCGTCGTGGAACACCGACACCGGCACCGCGACCACGCCTGCCCGCTTCGGCAGCTCGCGGCAGAACGCCAGGGCGTCCTGCGCTCCCAGCGGTGCCGCGTCGGCCACGACGAAGTACGTCCCGTCGGGCACCGAGACCTGCAGTCCGGCCGCCTGCAGCCCGCCGACGAGCAGGTCCCTCTTGCCCTGCAGCGAGCCGGCCAGCCCGGCATACACGTCGTCCTCGAGCCCGAGGGCCACGGCGACGGCCGGCTGGAACGGGCCGGAGCCGACGAAGGTGAGGAACTGCTTGACGGCGCGAACGGCCGCGACGGCTGCGGCGGGGCCGGTCACCCACCCCACCTTCCACCCGGTGGCCGAGAACGTCTTTCCTGCGGACGAGATGGTCAGAGTCCGGTCCCGCATCTCCGGCAGCGTGGCCACCGGGACGTGCGTGGCCCCGTCGAACACGAGGTGCTCGTACACCTCGTCCGTGACCACCCAGGCGTCGAACTCCCTTGCGAGAGAGCAGATCAGGTCGAGCTCGGCACGGCTGAACACCTTGCCGGTCGGGTTGTGGGGAGTGTTGAGGAGCACCAGCCGGGTGCTTGTGGAGAAGGCTGCCCGCAGCGACTCCTCGTCGACGGCGAAGTCCGGGAACCGGAGCACGGACGTCCGGCGCACGGCGCCGGCGAGGGCGATCGAGGCGGCATACGAGTCGTAGTAGGGCTCGAAGGTGACCACCTCGTCACCCGGCTCGCACAGGGCGAGGATCGTCGCGGCAATGGCCTCGGTCGCCCCGACGGTCACGAGCACCTCGGACCGCGGGTCGACCGTGAGCCCGTAGAACCGCGACTGGTGCGTGGCGACGGCGTCGAGGAGCTCCGGCACGCCGGGTCCGGGCGGGTACTGGTTGCGTCCGCCGTCGATGGCCGCCTTGGCCGCGTCGAGCATGGCCTGCGGCCCGTCGGTGTCGGGGAAGCCCTGACCGAGGTTGATGGCCTGGTGCTCGGCCGCGAGCGCACTCATCTCGGCGAAGATCGTGGTGCCGAACGGGACAAGAGCCGGGTTGCCGGGCGGTCGCGACATGCGCCGACTGTATGCCGGGTGCTCACCTCGCGGGGTCGGATGACTTCCCGTCGTCAGACTCAGCCGAGGACTCGTCGGCGTGGGCGATGTGGGCCAGCTGCCGCCACACGAGGGCGAGGGTGACGCCGGAGCCGACGAAGGCGAACCAGAACGGCGCGGTCAGTCCCCATCGCTGCGCCAACACCCCGCCCAGCCCCTGGCCGATGACGAGGCCGAGGAACAGCCCGACGACGTAGACGCTGCCGACCCGCCCCTGGAACTCCTGCGGCACTGCGCGCTGGCGTACGACGCTGGAGACGGTGCCCCAGACGAACGCGTAGGCACCGAAGACGACCATGATCGCGATGGCCAGCCAGCCCGCAGTGGTCAGGGCGAGGGCGAGATGGGTGAGCACCTCGAGCAGCAGACAGCCGCGCATGAGGGTGGCCAGGGGGATGCGGCGTTCGAGCCAGCCGTAGCAGCTCGTGCTGACCAGGCCACCTGCGGCCGCAGCGGTCGTCAGCAGCCCGAACCCGACCTCCCCCAGGTGAAGCCGGTCGAGGGAGTAGAGGACAAGGACCGACCAGGCGGCACCCCAGGTGATGTTGAACGCGAGGATGACCAGGGCCAGCGTCCGGATCGCCGCGTGGCCCAGGAGCCAGCGCAGGCCCTCGGCGATGTCACGCCGGACGTGGCTGTCGGGAGTGCCCCGCACCCCTCCCTTGGGGGTCGCGATCCGGGCCACGAGCAGCACGCTGAGCCCCACGCACACGACCTGGACGACGAACGGCCACGCCATGCCCGCGGCGAACAGGAACGCCCCCAGCGGTGGTCCGACGAGCTGGTTGGCGGTCAGGAAGCCGGCCTGCAGTCGCGCGTTCCCGGTGCCGAGGTCGGCCTTGTCGACGAGCATCGGGAGCAGCGTTCCGGTCGTGGTGTCGGCGAACACCTCGGACACCCCATAGAGGAACATGGCGGCGAGCACGATCGCGATGGACACCCGACCGGTGACGATGGCGACCGTCAGCGCCGTCACGACGAGCGCCCGCAGGAGGTCGGCGACGATGACGACGACGCGGCGATCGAGGCGGTCGGCGATCGCCCCGGCCCACAGGCCGAACAGCAGCCAGGGCAGTCGCTGCAGCAAGGCCGCCAGGGCGACGAGCACCGCGTTGCGCGTCTGCGAGGCGACCAGGAGGGGTCCGGCCGCCAGCGCGATGCCGTCGCCGATGTTGCTGACCCACGACGACGAGAGGAGCCAGCGGAAGCCGTGTCCCATGCGCGGTGGCGCGACGACGTCGACGACCCGGCTGACTGCGCTCACGACCGACCAACCTAGCGAGGGCGTCCGGGGCGCAGCGACCCGGCTTTTCGGGCCGGTCACGCCAGGGAGCCGACGGCACGATCAGAGATCGCGTGAGAGATCGCGTGAGGAGTCACTTCACGTCGGCGAAACCTGCCTTGGCGATGACGGCGGCGATCTTCTCGTGGCCAGCCGCGTCGGGGTGGATCCCGCCCAGGCCCGGCGCCTTCGACCCGGAGGGCCCGTTGAGGGCCGGCAGCAGGTCGACGCAGACGGCCTTGTGGGCCCTGGCCACCTGGCACGTCGAGGCGTTCAGGGCCTTCAGGGCCTTGGTGAACATCGCGTGGAACGCTGCGGTCTGGGTGTCCTTGTCGAAGCCCCAGGCGTCGGCGAGGTCGTCGGTCTCCCACGTCGTGTCGGCGTAGGCCACGACCCGCACCCCGGCCATGGATCCGGCGCGCAGGGCCGCGATCTCGTCCAGTGCCTTGCCGATGGTGCCGACCACCGCCGACCGGTTCTCCTCGAGGCAGGCGGCCCCGGGCCAGTGGCAGGGGCCCTGCCAGTCGTTGTTGCCGACCTGGATGGTGATGATGGCCGCCTTGCCGATGGCCTCGCGCATGGCGCGGTCGGTCTTGACGCTGAGCAGCATCGAGGCCGACGTGACGTCGTTGTTGTAGGCCATGTTGACCGCGGTCACCGGTCGGCCCAGGGCCTTCGTGGCCAGGTCCGCCAGCACCAGCACGTAGCTGCGGCAGAAGTCGCCCATGGTCTTGCACGGGCCACCCGCGCCGGGGACCGAGTCGCCCAGCCCGAGCAGGATGGTCCCCGAGGGGAGTCCGGTCGCGGTGGGGGACGCAGCCGCGGGCGTGGACGTGGAGGGCACCGGTCGAGAGGAGCTCGAACGGCCCGGTTCGGGCGTGACCGCGGCGCCGCAGGCCCCGGCCAGCAGCGACGCCAGGGCGGCGGCCCCGAGGGCCTTCACGACGCGGCGCGTCATGTCCGTGATCATCGGGTCTCCGGGCGGCGCCGCACATCGGGTTTTCGGCGTAGTCGCCGATTTCGTCGCCGGGGCCCTCAGCACGTACGATGGACGACGGTCATCGTGTGCTCGCACGCGAGGACCTAATTCGCGCGTCTTCCCACCTGTGACGAGGAAACCTCCGAACAGGCGCGCACCACAGCAGTCCGGCGAACATGCCGGTGGGGTGCGTCGCAGGCGCCAGGCAGGACACCGTCACCGATGGCGGAGTCCGACGCAACTGACAACGACACAAGGAGACCACGGCATGGCCGTCGTTACCATGCGCCAGCTCCTCGAGAGCGGCGTCCACTTCGGGCACCAGACCCGTCGCTGGAACCCCAAGATGAAGCGCTTCATCATGACCGAGCGCAACGGCATCTACATCATCGACCTGCAGCAGTCGCTGACGTACATCAACAACGCCTACGAGTTCGTCAAGGAGACCGTCGCCCACGGCGGCTCGATCCTGTTCGTCGGCACCAAGAAGCAGGCCCAGGAGCCCATCGCCGAGCAGGCGACGCGTGTCGGGATGCCGTACGTCAACCACCGCTGGCTCGGTGGCATGCTCACGAACTTCAACACGATCTCCAAGCGCCTCACGCGCCTCAAGGAGCTCGAGGAGCTCGACTACGACAACGTCGCGGCGTCGGGCTACACCAAGAAGGAGCTCCTGATCTTCAAGCGGGAGCGCGACAAGCTCGAGAAGACCCTCGGTGGCATCCGCACCATGGCCAAGGTTCCCTCGGCCGTGTGGATCGTCGACACCAAGAAGGAGCACCTCGCGGTCGACGAGGCGCGCAAGCTCGGGCTGCCGGTCATCGCGATCCTCGACACCAACTGCGACCCCGACGAGGTCGACTACAAGATCCCGGGCAACGACGACGCCATCCGCTCCGTCACCCTGCTCACCCGCGTGATCGCCGACGCCGTCGCCGAGGGCCTCATCGCCCGCAGCTCCGGCAAGTCCGGCGAGCAGGCCGAGGGCACTGTCGCGGGCGACGAGCCGCTGGCCGAGTGGGAGCGCGAGCTGCTGGGTGGCGACGCTGCCGCTGCTGCCGACGCCGCTGCCCCGGCTGCCGGTGAGACCGCTGCCGCTGACGCGACCGAGGCTGCTGTCGCGACCGAGGCTGCTGTGGAGGCCCCCGCCGAGGCGCCTGTCGCCGAGGCCCCGGCCGCCGAGGCCCCGGCCGTCGAGGCTCCTGCCGAAGCCGCTGTCGAGGCTCCCGCCGAGGCTGCGACCGGCGCCGACGCCGACGCCAACGCCTGAGCTGGCACCACTCACCCATCTCTGAACGAAAAGAGCTGAGAGACACACATGGCGAACTACACCGCCGCTGACATCAAGGCCCTGCGCGAGTCCACCGGCGCCGGCATGCTCGACGTCAAGAAGGCCCTCGACGAGGCCGACGGCGACCAGGCCAAGGCCACCGAGATCCTGCGCGTCAAGGGACTCAAGGGCGTCACCAAGCGCGAGGGTCGCACCACGTCCAACGGTCTGGTCACGGCCAGGTCCGAGGCCGGCGTGGGCACGCTCGTCGAGGTCCTGTGCGAGACCGACTTCGTCGCCAAGGGCGAGAAGTTCATCGCCCTGGCCGACCAGGTCCTCGCCCAGGCCGCCGCCTCGGGTGCGGCCGACGCCGACGCGCTGCTCAAGAGCACGCTCGAGGACGGGCGCACCGTCCAGGAGCTGCTCGACGATGCCAACGCGACCATCGGCGAGAAGATCGAGGTCAAGCGCGTGTCCCGCGTGCAGGCCCCGGTCGTCGTGTCCTACCTGCACAAGACCAGCCCCGACCTGCCTGCGCAGATCGGCGTCCTGGTCGGTGGCGAGGGCGAGGAGTCGACGCTGCGCGACGTCGCGATGCACATCGCCGCGTTCAGCCCGACGGTCCTGACCCGTGACGAGGTCGACGCCCAGACGGTCGAGAACGAGCGTCGCGTCGCCGAGGCCACGGCCAAGGAGGAGGGCAAGCCCGAGGCTGCGCTCCCGAAGATCGTCGAGGGTCGCGTCAACGGCTTCTTCAAGGAGAACGTCCTGCTCGAGCAGCCGTTCGCCAAGGACGCCAAGAAGACCGTCGCCAAGGTGCTCGAGGAGGCTGGCTCGCAGGCCACGTCCTTCGCGCGCTACCGCGTCGGGAACTGACGCCCCACCGCACCACGCACCACCCGGTATGCCGCCCGCTCACCAGAGCGGGCGGCATACCTGTTTTTCGACGCACCTTTTTGACGCACCTGGTCGTGGCGCGCCCGGGTGTGGCGCACCTACGCGGGCGGGACGTGTCTTCTCGGGACGGGGCGAGGCATACTCGGCCCATGGGGAAGCACGCACGCACCGAGCACCAGGGCCACCGCAGTGACGTCTGGCGCGAGCTGCCGGACTTCAGCACGCTCCCCGAACGGGTGAAGCCCGAGGACCTGCGCACCACCCAGGACGTCGACCCGGGTCCGGACCCGCGCGGCGGGCGGGACACCGACACCGAGTTCATGCTCCGCAACGCCGGCTTCTGAGCGACCCCGGCACCTCGGCCTCGACGCCGACCGCCCGGCGCGCCCCCGGGAGCGGGAGCTAGCCGGCTGCGGGCCGAGCGGGGTGCTCGAGGAGCCGGCCGACCTCGTCGTCGGTGAGGCCGCCACCGAGGTCGTGCAGCAGCCTCTCGAGCTCTCCCGCCCCGAGCGGCCGGTGCTCGGTCGGCTGGCCGGGTCGCCGCACCGTGAGGGTCTCGAAGGTCAGTGACACATGGTCGTCGGGGCGGTGCCGGGTCACCATCAGCCCGGTGCGGAAGTGGGACCCCGGCCCGGTGCTGGTGAAGTGGTGGCCCATGGCGACGTCGATGGGACGCACCGTGAGCTCGTCGGTCGTGTGCATGACCTCCCAGCCGCCGTCGCGGTGCCGCGACATCCGCCACGCGGGGCCGCCGTCGTCGTCCGACACGCCGTCGACGCGGTACTGCCACCCGCCGTGGTCCTCCTCGACACCGTCGGCGAGCACGATCGGGCGCAGCAGGCTCATCCCGAACCCCGGGTCGCCCAGAAGTCGCAGCCCGTCGAGCCGGACCTCCACGACCATGTGGGTGCGTGGCGCGGCGGCGGGGTCGCCCACCCGTCCGAGGTGGCGGCGCACGTCGTAGCCGAGGCGTTCGAGGACGGCGGCGAACAGGGTCGAGTGCTCGAAGCAGTAGCCGCCGCGCCCGCGACCCACGAACTTCGCCTGCACCGCGTCGAGCCCCACACCAGCGTGCTGCTCGAGCAGGACGTCGACGTTGTCGAACGAGAACGTGCGCACGTGGGCAGCGTGCAGCTCGTCGAGGGCGGCGCGCGACGGTGGGCGCGAGCCGACCCCGACCCGCGCGAGGTAGGCAGGCAGGTCGAGATGGTCGGTCACCCACGGGTCGTCGGTGGTCACCAGGGCAGCACCCACTCTCAGAAGATGCGCACCCGCTGCTCGGGCGCCAGCCACATGCCGTCGCCCTCCTGCACGTCGAACGCCTCGTGGAACTCGTCGCAGTTGCGTACGGCGTTGGCCCGCACCTCGGTGGGGGAGTGCGGGTCGATCGCGAGCAGGCGCTTGGCCTCCTCGGGCCGCGCCTTGCCCGACCAGACCTGCGCCCAGCCGAGGAAGAACCGCTGTGGGCCGGTGAAGCCGTCGAGCTCAGGAGGCGCACCACCCTCGGTCGCGATCCGGTAGGCCGCGTAGCCGATCGCCAGGCCGCCGAGATCGCCGATGTTCTCGCCGACGGTGAGGGCGCCGTTGACCTTCTCGTCGGGCGCCGCAACGGGTGACAGCTGGCTGAACTGGTCGATCAGGGCCTGCGTGCGCTCGTCGAAGCGCTCGCGGTCGTCCTCGGTCCACCAGTCGCGCAGCGCGCCGGTGGCGTCGTAGCGCGAGCCCTGGTCGTCGAAGCCGTGCCCGATCTCGTGCCCGATCACGGCTCCGATGCCGCCGTAGTTGACGGCGTCGTCGGCCTCGAGGTCGAAGAACGGCGGCTGCAGGATGCCCGCGGGGAAGACGATCTCGTTCATCAGCGGGTGGTAGTAGGCGTTGACGGTCTGCGGCAGCATCAGCCACTCGTCCTTGTCGATCGGGGTGCCGATCTTGTCGAGCTGGCGCTGGAGCTCGAACTCCGAGGCCCTCGTCACGTTACCGAGCAGGTCGTCGTCGATCGTCAGCGCCGAGTAGTCGCGCCAGGCGTCGGGGTAGCCGACCTTGGGGCGGAAGGACGCGAGCTTCTCGAGGGCCTGGGCGCGCGTCTGCGGACCCATCCAGTCGAGCCCCTCGAACGAGCGCCGGAACGCCTCGACCAGGTTGCCGACCAGCTCGAGCATCCGCTCCTTGGCCGCGGGCGGGAAGTACTCCGCGGCATACAGCTGGCCCACGGCCTCGCCGATCGCGCCCTCGACGAGCGAGACGCCCCGCTTCCAGCGGTCGCGGTTCTGGGGGAGCCCGGAGATCACCCGCCCGGTGAAGTCGAACTCGGCGTCCACGAGCTCGCGGGATAGCATCGGGGCGGCCCAGCGCACGACGTGGAAGCTCAGCCAGGCCTTCCAGGCGTCGAGGCCGACCTCGTCGAGCGCCGCCGAGGCGCCCTCGAGGAAGCTCGGCTCACCGACCACGACGCGGGCGAGGGCGTCCCCGGCCTCGAGGCCGTCCGCCCACTGCTGCCAGTCGACGTGCGGCGCGAGGGCGGCCAGGTCCGACCAGGCGTACGGGTTGTAGGTCTTGACGGCGTCGCGGGTGGCGACGTTGTCCCAGTGGCTGCCGGCCAGGCGGGTCTCGAGCGCCACCACGAGGGCCGCGGGCGAGCTCTCGTCCGTGGACCCGTCCCCGATGCCGGCCAGGGAGAGCATCCGGGCCACGTGCGGCAGGTATGCCGTGCGGACCGCCTCGTGGCGCTCCTCGCGGTAGTACGACTCGTCAGGGAGGCCGAGCCCGCCCTGGCCGAGGTAGACGACGTACTCGTCGGGGTTCTTGGCGTCCGGGGCGACCCCCATCTCGACGAGCCCGGGGACGCCGATGCGCTGCAGCGCGCCCATGGTGCGGCACAGCTCGCCGGTGCTCCCGACGGCGTCGACGCGGGCGAGGTGCTCGCGGATCGGGTCGAGGCCGCGCTCCTCGGCGCGGGCCTCGTCCATGAACGAGTTGTACAGGTCGCCGACCTTGCGGGCGGGGGAGCCGGCCTCGGCCGTCTCGTCGGCCGCAGCCCGCTCGATGATGATCCGGACCCGCTCGTCGGACTGCTCGCGGAGCATGTCGAAGGTGCCGTACCGGCCGCGGTCGCCCGGGATCTCGGTCTCGCGGACCCACGTGCCGTTCGCGTGCCCGAACAGGTCGTCCTGAGGGCGCACCGAGTCGTCGCGGTGGCCGGGGAGGATGCCTGACTTCGCCATGGGGTGGTTCTCCTTCGGTGGGGTCCGTGGGGCCGGTGGGCGTCAGGGCAACCCTGCCACGTCGTGCGGCGTCCCCGACAGGAGCCCGGGTCTCGTGTGGAAAGATCGGGTGACCGCCCGCACCACCCAGGAGGACCGCCGTGACCGCTGCCCCGGAGCAGACCCTCGAGGAGAGGCCCGAGTCGCCCTCCGTCACCGCTCCTGCGTCCCACCGCCGCCGGGTCCTGCTCAAGCTGTCCGGCGAGGTGTTCGGTGGCGGAAAGGTCGGGCTCGCCCCCGACGTGGTCCGCGGCATCGCCCAGCAGATCGCGAAGTCCGTGCGCAGCGGCATCGAGGTGGCCGTCGTGATCGGTGGGGGCAACTTCTTCCGCGGCGCCGAGCTGCAGCAGCAGGGCATGGACCGCACCCGAGCCGACTACATGGGCATGCTCGGCACCGTCATGAACTGCCTCGCGCTGCAGGACTTCCTCGAGAAGGAAGGCATCGAGACGCGCGTGCAGACGGCCATCACGATGGGACAGGTCGCCGAGCCGTACATCCCGCGCCGCGCCATCCGCCACCTCGAGAAGGGCCGGGTCGTCATCTTCGGCGCCGGTGCGGGCATGCCGTTCTTCTCGACCGACACCGTGAGCGCCCAGCGCGCCCTCGAGATCAAGTGCGACGCCGTCCTCATGAGCAAGAACGGCGTCGACGGCGTCTACGACTCCGACCCCCGCACCAACCCCGATGCCCGCAAGCTCGACGAGATCACCTACTCGCAGGCGCTCCAGCAGGGCCTGCGCGTCGTCGACGCGGCTGCCTTCAGCCTCTGCATGGAGAACAAGCTGCCGATGGTCGTCTTCGGCATGGAGGGCGAGGGCAACGTCGTCAAGGCGCTGCGTGGTGAGAGGATCGGCACGCTGGTCACCGCAGGGTGAACCCCCCGGCATACGCCCCGTGCACCAGACTGACCACACCATGACCGGCGCGCCCCCACGGGGCCGCCACCGAAGGAGCCGAACATGATCGAAGAGAGCCTCCTCGAGGCCGAGGAGAAGATGGAGAAGGCCGTCGAGGTCGCGAAGGAGGACTTCGCGGGCATCCGCACCGGTCGCGCGACCCCGGCCATGTTCAACAAGCTCATGGTCGACTACTACGGCGCCCCGACGCCGCTGCAGCAGCTCGCGTCGTTCCAGACGCCGGAGGCTCGCACGATCCTCATCTCCCCGTTCGACAAGTCGGCGATGCACGAGATCGAGAAGACGCTGCGCGACTCCGACCTGGGCGTGAACCCCAGCAACGACGGCAACGTCATCCGCTGCGTCCTGCCCCAGCTCACCGAGGAGCGCCGCAAGGACTACATCAAGCTCGCGCGACACAAGGGCGAGGACGCCAAGGTGTCGATCCGCAACGTGCGCCGCAAGGCCAAGGACGAGATCGACAAGCTGGTCAAGGACGGCGAGGTCGGCGAGGACGACGGCAGCCGTGGCGAGAAGGAGCTCGACGCCACGACCAAGAAGTACATCGACAGCATCGACGAGCTGCTCAAGGGCAAGGAAGCCGAGCTCCGCGAGATCTGAGGAAGCCTCGACCGACCAGACCCACTCCACCAGCCAACGACGCCCAGGTGAGCACCCGACCGTGAACGCGCCCGAGTCCCGCAGCGCCCGTCGCCAAGCGCGCGACGGCACTTCGGCGTCCGCGGGTCCGGGTGGCAGCGGTTCCGGCGGCTCCGGATCCGGCGACGGCACCGGCGACGGCACCGGCGACGACACCGCTCGCGATGCATCGGCCCAGGGGGCACGGCGGACTGGGGCCGGTCGCGGACCCGAGGCGAAGCCGTCGCGAGCGGGTCGCAACCTCCCCGCGGCCATCGGCGTGGGGGTCGGCCTCGGCATCCTCATCGTCGGGTCGCTGCTGCTGCGCAAGGAGCTGATGCTCGGCATCATCGCGATCGCGATCTGCCTGGGCGTGTGGGAGCTGCGCCGGGCCCTGGCCCAGGTCGCCATCAACGTGCCCCTCGTGCCGAGCCTCGTCGGGTCGGTCAGCATGATCATGTCGGCCTACGTCGGTGGCGGGCAGGCGCTCGTCGTGACGCTCGGGCTGACCTGTGTGGGCATCCTGCTCTGGCGGATCGCCGACGGGGTGCTGGATGCGGTGCGCGACATCGCAGGTGGGTTCTTCGTCGCGGTCTACCCCTCGTTCCTGGCCGGCTTCGCCGCGCTGCTCCTGGCACCGGACGACGGGGTCGGACGGGTCGTGTCGTTCATCCTCGTCACCGTGCTGAGCGACGTGGGCGGATATGCCTTCGGGGTCCTGTTCGGCAAGCACCCGATGGCGCCGTCGGTCAGCCCGAAGAAGTCCTGGGAGGGCTTCGCCGGCTCGGTCCTCACCTGTGTGGTCGGCGGCGCGATCGCGGTGCCGCAGCTCATCGACGGCCCCTGGTGGGGCGGGGCGGTCCTGGGGGCATGCGTGGCGGTCGCCGCCACCGTCGGCGACCTCACCGAGTCCACGGTGAAGCGTGACCTCGGCATCAAGGACATGAGCCAGATCCTGCCCGGCCACGGCGGCATCATGGACCGGCTGGACTCGCTCGTGCTCGTGGCGCCGATCGCCTGGGCGCTGCTCGCCGCGATCGTCCCCGTCACCTGAGACGCCCGCACCCAGCCCGCGATTGGGCGGACCGCCCCGCCAACTGCGAAACTGGGCGGACCATGACAACGGACCTCCCCGAGCCCACGAGCGAGCGGCCCCAGCCGGGCCAGCTCACCTTCAGCGCCCCCCGTCGCGGCAAGCCGCCGCGGCACCTCGCAGACCTCTCACCGGCCGAGCGCAAGGAGGCCGTGGAGGCACTGGGGCACAAGGGATTCCGGGCCAAGCAGCTGTCGACGCACTACTTCGAGCGGCTCGTCGAGTCGCCTGACGAGATGACGGACCTGCCCAAGGCGATCCGCGACGACCTCGTCGCCGACCTTCTGCCGACGCTGCTCAGCCCCCTGGTCCAGCGCACCGCCGACGACGGCGCCACGATCAAGTCGGCCTGGCGCCTGCACGACGGGGCGATCGTGGAGTCGGTGCTGATGCGCTACCCCAGGCGGGTCACGATCTGCATCTCCAGCCAGGCCGGGTGCGGCATGAACTGCCCGTTCTGTGCGACCGGCCAGGCCGGCCTCACGCGCAACATGAGTGCCGCCGAGATCGTCGAGCAGGTCGTGTATGCCGCGCGGATGCTGCGGCGTGGCGAGCTCGCCACCGGTGTGGGCACCTCTGACGAGGCCGCCCTCGGCGACGCCGACGACGCAGGCCTCGGCGACGCCGACGACGTCGCCCCGGAGGTGAGCGGCCCGACCCGCATCTCCAACGTCGTGTTCATGGGGATGGGGGAGGCCCTGGCCAACTACAAGGCGGCGATCGGCGCGATCCGCAGGCTCACCGACCCCACCCCCGACGGCCTCGGCATGTCGGCGCGGGGCATCACGATGTCCACCGTGGGGCTGGTCCCGGCGATCGACAAGCTCGCCGCCGAGGGCATCCCGGTGACTCTCGCCCTGTCGTTGCACGCCCCCGACGACGAGCTCCGCAACGAGCTGGTGCCCATCAACACGCGCTGGAGCGTCGACGAGGCACTCGACGCCGCCCACCGCTACTACGAGGCCACCGGCCGCCGGGTCAGCATCGAGTACGCCCTCATCCGGGACATCAACGACCACGCCTGGCGCGCCGACCTGCTCGGGAAGAAGCTCAACGCCCGTGGCCGCGGCTGGGTGCACGTCAACCCGATTCCCCTGAACCCCACGCCGGGCTCGAAGTGGACCGCCTCCCGGCCCGGCGTCGAGCAGCAGTTCGTCGAGCGGCTGCGCGCGCACGGCATCCCGACGACGATCCGGGACACGCGCGGGCAGGACATCGACGGCGCCTGCGGCCAACTCGCAGCAGCCACCGCCTGAACCTGCCTATGCTCGGGCGGTGAGGTCCACTGCCACGCGCCTCGGCGCCATACTCGGCGTGGTGCTGCTGGCAGCGTGCGCCGGCCCCGCCACCGAGCCCGCCGCCGCACCCTCCGCGGGGTCGTCCTCGACGGTGACCGGCACGGCGACCGACACCGCAACCGAGGGGCAGTCGGGCACGACGAGCGGTCACGACCACGGCTCGGCCACGGCCCCGCCGGAGGCCGCCCTGCGCAAGGGCGAGCGCTTCGTGACGCTCCGGATGCCCTCGGCCTACACGCCCAAGGCGCCGGCGGCCCCGGGCACCGACGACTACCGCTGCTTCCTGCTCGACCCGGGCATCACCACCCGCTCCATGGTGACCGGCATCAACGTCCTGCCCGGCAACCCCCAGGTCGTCCACCACGTCATCCTGTTCCGGGTGCCGCCGGACAAGGTGGCCGCCGCCGAGGAACGGGACCGCCAGCAGGCGGGCCAGGGCTGGACGTGCTTCGGCGGCACCGGCATCGAGAGCCAGGGCGCGGGCCTCAACAGCGCTCCGTGGCTCGGCGCCTGGGCTCCGGGCGGAGGCGAACGCGTCCTCGCCCCCGATCTCGGCATGCCGCTCGCGGCCGGTTCGAGGATCGTCATGCAGGTCCACTACAACCTGCTCGCCGGGCGGTCGCCCGACACGAGCGCGGCCAAGCTGCGCATCGTCAAGGACGACGCCACGCGCAGCACGCTGCAGACCGTGCTGATGCCTGCACCCGTGGAGGTGCCCTGCCGTCGCGGCAAGACGGGTCGGCTGTGCGACCGGGAGGCCGCGATGGCCGACGTGCAGCAGCGCTTCGGGCCCCTCGCGGGCCGGACCGGCGACGGGCTGCACCTGCTCTGCCCGGGCAACAAGGCCGGCCCCACGCAGACCTGCACCCGGCCGGTGACGCAGGAACAGACCATCCGCGCGGTCGCCGGCCACATGCACCTGCTCGGCACCAAGATCTCGGTCACCGTCAACCAGGGCAAGGCCGACGAGCGGACCATCCTCGACATCCCGATCTGGGACTTCGACGACCAGGGCAGCCGCCCCGTCGACCCCGCGGTCAAGGTCGGTCCCGGCGACACCCTCACCGTGTCGTGCACCCACGACCAGAGCCTGCGCGACAAGCTGCCGGCGTTCGCCGGGCAGCCCGAGCGGTACGTCGTGTGGGGCGAGGGGACCACCGACGAGATGTGCCTCGGCATCGTGATGGTCACCCGCCCCTAGGCTGTCCGCGTGCAGCCAGAGCAGAGCGCCCCGCCGACCGGGGGACGCGAGTTCGTCCTCACCGTCTCGTGCCCCGACCGTCGTGGCATCGTCCATGCCGTGTCGGGGGTGATGCTCGAGCAGTCGATGACGATCCTCGACAGCCAGCAGTTCGCCGACACGAGCTCGAGGGAGTTCCACCTTCGGATGCACCTGCTGCGCGAGGGCTCACCGCTGCCGATCGACGCACTGCGCGCCGCCATGGGCGACGTCGCCGCCGAGTTCGCGATGACGTATGCCGTGCAGGACCTCTCGCGCCGCCGCCGGGTCCTCGTGATGGTGAGCCAGCAGGGGCACTGCCTCAACGACCTGCTGTTCCGGGTCGAGAGCGGGTCGCTGCCCATCGAGGTGCCGGCGATCGTGTCGAACCACGAGGACTTCCGTGACCTCGCACAGTGGCACGGCGTCCCGTTCCACCACGTCCCGGTCACGCGCGACACCAAGCCTGCGGCGGAGGCCGAGCTGCGCCGGCTGGTGACGCACTACGAGGCGGACACCATCGCGCTCGCGCGGTACATGCAGATCCTTTCGGCCGGCCTGTGCGCCGACTTCCCGGGCCGGATCATCAACATCCACCACTCCCTGCTGCCCAGCTTCAAGGGGGCCAAGCCGTACACCCAGGCGCACGACCGCGGGGTCAAGGTCATCGGCGCGACGGCGCACTACGTGACGGCCGACCTCGACGAGGGGCCGATCATCGAGCAGGACTTCCGGCGGGTCGACCACCGCATGAGCCCGGCCGAGCTCGCCTCGGTCGGGCAGGAGCTGGAGGCGATGGCGTTCGCCCGCGCGCTGCGCTGGCACGCCGAGCACCGCGTGGTGCTGCGGGGGCGGCGCACCATCGTCTTCGACTGAGCGCCCACTGACTCAGGCCGCTGACTGGGCAGCAACTGACTCAGGTCCAGCGGTCAAGCTGTCGCGAGGGGTGCGCCCTCGGGGCTCCATCCGCACCTCCGCTTCGCTCCGGTGCTCCCGGCAGGCCCTCCACGGCCCTCCGGGCGCACCCCTCGCTCCGCGGGTCTCGCGGGGCCGCACGCTCAGCGGGGCTGGATGAGGTCCCAGGGGTTGCCGTACAGGTCCTCGAACACGGCCACGTCGCCGTAGGGCTCGTGGCGTGGCTCCTCGCGGAACTGGACGCCGGCGGCCACCATCCGCGCGTGGTCCCCGGCGAAGTCGTCGGTCGCGAGGAAGTGCATGACCCGACCGCCACCCGGGTCGCCGACCCTGGCGAGCTGTTCGGGGCTGCTCGCCCGGGCGAGCAAGAGCTGAGTGCCGGCCGAGCCGGGCGGACGGACCACGACCCACCTCGTGCCATCACCTCGGTCGGTGTCCTCGACCAGCTCGAACCCGGCTCGGTCGCAGTACCACTCGAGGGCCTCGTCGTAGTCGCGGACGAGGAGGGTCACGAGGCTGAGACGCATCGGCATCCCTGCATCCTTGCGCACCCCCGGTGCGGTCAGGTGGTCCGGCGCGGGGCCGGGTCCGAGAGCACGATCGCGGTGGCCTCGTCGGAGGTGTCGACCAGGTGGACGACGGTGGCCATGTCGCGGCCCTGCCCCAGGGCTCGAAGGGCCGACCAGACAGGCACCGTGTCGGTCCAGTACTCCTGACCGACGAGGACGAGCGGCGCGAGGGGGGCGTCGGCCGCGGCGTAGAACAGGGGAGTGACGGCCTGGAATATCTCCTGGACCGTGCCGGCCGCGCCCTCGAGCACCACGAGTCCTGCGGTCGACCGGGCCAGCAGGCCGTCCTCGCGGATGGCGTTGGAGAAGTACTTGCCGATGCCGTCGCAGAAGACGTTCGGCGGTTCGTGCCCGTAGAACCAGGTCGGGATGCCGAGGCTGCTCGCGGTGCGCTCGACGGCGTGGGCCGCCCGCAGGTCGGCCCGCACCTGGAGCGCCAAGGAGGCCCAGGCGGCGATGTCTGGCCGGAACGACGGGACCGCGGCCAGTTGTCCCAGCGCCTCGTCCAGGGCCGGCCGTTGCTGGGCGAAGGCTCCGAGGTTGGCCGCCTCCATCGCACCCGGGCCACCCCCGGTCACCACCACGAGCCCGGCGGCGGCGAGGTCGTGACCGAGCCCTGCCGCACCGGCATACGCGCTCGTGCCCCTCGCCAGCGCGTGCCCGCCCATGACGCCGACGACCGGCCGCCCACCCACGAACTCGTCGAGGGCGTCGCCGATCGAGTCGTCGTGGATCGCGCGCAGCAGGGTCACGAAGGCGTCGCGTCGCACCGCACCGTCACGCAACCAGTGGTACGCGAGGGCGTCAGGAGTGGAGTCGTACCCGTGCTCGGCGAGCCCCGCGTAGAGCTCGTCGGGCGAGTAGAGCGAGGCCCGGTAGGGGTTGACCGGAGCCGCGGGGTCGGTCGGGAAGATCAGCGCGCGATGGGCACGCAGGTGGGCGTCGAGCTCGGGCGGCAGGCGCCCGCCGAGGACCACGAGGCCCGCGACGTCGGTGCGCTGCATCAGCTGGTCCGCGTAGGCCGTGAGGTCGAGGTCCTGGAACCGGTACCCGGTGAGTGGCTGACCCGAGGCCAGCGCGGCGTCGAGGTCGAGGAGGCTCTCGATCTCGTTCCCGGGGTGCCCCTGCGGCGCAGCCATGTCGCGACAATAGACGGCTCTAGGCTGGCCGCCATGACCGAGGCGTTCTCGCAGCACGTGGCGTCGGCTGGGTGGCGCCGGGAGGCGGGCGAGTGGATCACGGCCGAGCTGGACCGCGTCGGGCGCCAGGTGACCGGGGACATCGAGCAGCGGCGGGTCCGGCCGTGGGCGACCCAGCTCGTGGTCCGCACCGACCAGGGGCTGGTCTGGTTCAAGGCCAACTGCCCGAGCGCAGCCTTCGAACCCGCTGTGCACCAACGACTTTCGCAGCTCGAGCCGCACGAGGTCGAGGCGCCGCTCGCCATCGACGCGGCCCGTGGCTGGATGCTGACCGCCGACCGTGGCCTCACGCTGGGCGACAGCCACGAGGCGTCCCTGGAGGACTGGCATGACGTCGTCGCCGGGGCAGCGCGACTGCAGCGGCAGCTCGCCGGGCACGGTGCCGTGCTCGTCGGCGACGGGCTGCCCGACTGCTCACCCGCCACCGTGCCCGAGCGCTACGCCTGGCTCATCGAGCAGCTGGCCTCTCTCGCCCCCGACCACCCGTCACACCTCACGGTGGACGAGGCCGACTCGCTGACCTCGCGTTCGCGGGTCGTCGACGAGGCCGTCGAGGCACTGCTCGAGGCCCCGTTGCCGTCGAGCCTCCAGCACGGCGACCTGCACCCGCGCAACGTCTTCGCCACGCGCGACGGGCTCCGCTTCTTCGACTTCGGGGACGCGCAGTGGGCCCACGTCCTGGAGGTGCTCGCGGTGCCGTACGGCTACTCCACCCGGGTCACCCACCATCCGTGGGAGTCACTGCTCGGGGCGTATGCCGAGGTCTGGTCCGACGTCGTCGACCGGGACTCCCTCGAGGCCCTCATGGTGCCGGCCATGGTCACGCACGCGGTGAACCGCTCGTTCACGTGGCTCGGAGCGGTCGAGGGCGCGCAGCCGGCCGAGCTGCAGGAGTGGGGTGACTCGCCGCTGTACTACCTGCGGCTGGCGCACGAGCCGTTCCCGCCGGAAGACCCGGAACAGGGGCCGTGACGGGCACTAGCCTGAGACCGTGACGAAGGTTCTCGGGTGGGTGCTGTTGCTGGCGGCCGGTGTCCTCGCGCTTCCCCTGGCCGCCACCTTCCTCGACGACCAGGGCAACGAGAACTGGATCCTGCCCGTCGACGTGGCCGTGGTGGCGCTGCTCGGAGGTGTCCTCGGTGCGGCGCTGCCCGGCTTCGTTGCCGGCACGACACGCAGGCGGGTCCTGGTCGGGGCGGCGTATGGCGTGGCCGCGGCCGCCGTGGGCGTAGTGGTGTACTTCCTCCTGCTCAGCGGATTCGACGGCGCCTGAGGGCGGCCCACCAGTCCCGGGGACGCCGAAACCCGACGCCGGGGAGCAGAGCCCTAGACGTTCCCGAGGACGCGGTCGACGGCGATCTCGACCACCACGCGCTCGGGGTTGTCGCGCGGCACCCGGTAGCGCGCGGCATACCGCTGCTCTGCCTCGCGCACCGAGGCCTCGTCGGTGCGCACACTGGCCGTTCCCTCGAAGGACAGCCAGTGGCGCCCGTCGACCTGGCAGAGCACGGCGCGACCGCCCTGCGCGGCGTGCCTGGCCTTGCGGCTGCTGCCGCTCGTGATGACGCGCGCGACCAACCGGTCTGGGTCCCACGTGAAGCCCACGGGGACGACATGGGGCGACCCGTCCGGTCGCAGGGTGGTGAGCGTCGCGAGATGGCGCACGGTGACGAAGTCGAGGGCCGCGGCGGACAGGTCGGCGGGATCGGTGGACACGGCGCCAGTCTGGCCTAGTGCCCGGTGAGGGCGCTGAGCAGCCGGCCGACCCTGGCGGGTCGGCCCGTGCGCGCCTCCTCGTGGTCGGCCGCCTGGGCCAGGCGCAGCCCGGCGTTGATCCCGGCCCAGCGCAATGGTTCGGGCTCCCAGCGCCGGCTCCGGTGCCCCACCCACGGCAGCTGCGTGATCGCGGTATGGCGGCCGGTCACGAGGTCGGCGAGGGTGCGCCCAGCGAGGTTGGTCGCCGCGACGCCGTCACCGACGTAGCCGCCGGCCCAGCCGAGCCCGGTCGACGGATCGTGGCCGACGGAGGGGTTCCAGTCACGCGCGATGCCCAGGGGTCCGCCCCACGCGTGGGTGAACTCCACACCGTCGAGCTGGGGAAGCAGGCCGGTCAGGGTCGCGCGCAGGTCGGCGAACACGCGGGCATCGTGGTCGAACTCCGGACGGATCCGCGACCGGTAGTGGTAGGGCGCCCCCCGGCCGCCGAACGCCAGCCGGTCGTCGACGGTGCGCTGGCCGTAGATGATGACGTGCCGGTGGTCGCTGAACACCTCGCGCTCGGCCAGGCCGATCTCGGCCCACTGCGTTGCAGACAGGGGTTCGGTGGCCACCATGAGGGAGTAGACGGGCGCGACCGTCCGCCGCTCACCGGGGAGGGACGGGGTCCAGGCCTCCGTCGCGCGGATGACGTGCCGGGCAGCCACGCGGCCGCCACCGTCCAGGTGCACCTGCCCGGGCTCGATGCGCGTGACGCGGACCCCCTCGGCCACCTGCGCCCCCTGGGCGCGCACGGCGTCCGCGAGCCCGTCCACGAGCCGCCGAGGGTTGACGCGGGCGCAGTGCGGGTTGAACGTCGCCCCCTGCACGTCGCTCGCGGCCAGGCGCTCGCGGGCTGCCGCCGCCTCGAGCCACACCGTGCCGATGCCCCACCCGTCCGAGTGGGCGACCTCGGTGCGGGCTCTGGCGACCTGCGCGGACGAGCGCGCGAGCGACAGCGTGCCGCCCTTGCGGAATCCGCAGTCGACCGCCGCGGATTCCGTGGCGGCCCCGACCTCGTCGACGGTGTGGCGCAGCTCCTCCAGCATGGCGAGGGCGCCGGCGCGCCCGTGTCGACGCGCGAGCGACTCCGGGCCGACCGGCCACAGTGCCGAGACCCAGCCACCGTTGCGGCCACTCGCGCCGAACCCGACGTGCTCGGCCTCCAGGACGAGGACGTCGAGTGACGGCTCCGCCTGGAGCAGGTAGTGCGCCGTCCAGAGCCCAGTGAACCCGCCGCCCACGATCACCACGTCGGCGCGCGGGGGGACCGCGGCCGAGGCAGGCCCGGACGCGCGGGTGGGCGGGTGGGGCTGCGGTCGCGAGGAGGGCCCGGATGCCAGCGATGCGGCATCCGGACCCTCCTGCCCCTCACCCCACCAGACAGGTTGGGTCACGGCGGTGGCCGGTCAGAGGTGCTGCTGCGCGTCCTTGAGCACCGAGCGCAGCCTCGACTCGATGTCGTCGAACTCGGTCTGGCCGATGATCAGCGGGGGAGCGAGCTGGATGACGGGGTCGCCCCGGTCGTCGGCCCGGCAGTACAGGCCGGCGTCGAAGAGAGCCTTGGAGAGGTAGCCGCGCAGCAGCCGCTCGGCCTCGGCGTCGTTGAAGGTCTCGCGGGTGTCCTTGTCCTTGACGAGCTCGATGCCGTAGAAGTACCCGGCGCCGCGCACGTCGCCGACGATCGGCAGGTCGAGGAGCTTCTCGAGCGTCGCCCGGAACTTCGGGGCGTTGTCCTTGACGTGCTGGTTGAGGCCCTCGCGCTCGAAGATGTCGAGGTTGGCCATGGCGACCGCCGCACTGACCGGGTGGCCACCGAAGGTGTAGCCGTGCGGGAAGTAGGTGGTGCCCTGCTTGAACGGCTCGAACAGCCGGTCGCTCGCGATCATCGCGCCGATGGGGGAGTAGCCGGAGGTCATGCCCTTGGCGCAGGTGATGATGTCGGGGACGTAGCCGAAGTCGTCACAGGCGAACATCGAGCCGATGCGGCCGAACGAGCAGATCACCTCGTCGGACACCAGCAGCACGTCGTACTCGTCGCAGATCTCGCGGACCCGCTCGAAGTACCCGGGCGGCGGCGGGAAGCAGCCACCGGAGTTCTGGACCGGCTCGAGGAAGACGGCGGCAACGGTGTCGGGGCCCTCGAACTCGATGGCCTCGGCGATGCGGTCGGCAGCCCAGCGGCCGAAGGCCTTCTCGTCGTCGCGCAGGTGCTCCGGCGCGCGGTAGTGGTTGGTGTTGGGGACCTTGAAGGCGCCGGGCACGAGGGGCTCGAACATCTCCTTGGCGGCGGGGATGCCGGTGATGGACAGGGCTCCCTGCGGCGTACCGTGGTAGGCCACCGCACGGCTGATCACCTTGTGCTTGGTGGGCTTGCCGGTGAGCTTGAAGTACTGCTTGGCGAGCTTCCAGGCCGTCTCGACGGCCTCGCCACCACCGGTCGTGAAGAAGACGCGGTTGAGGTCGCCCGGGGCGCCCGCGGCGAGGCGCTCGGCGAGCTCGATGGCGCGCGGGTGGGCGTACGACCACAGCGGGAAGAAGGCGAGCTCCTTGGCCTGCTTGGCGGCCGCCTCGGCGAGCTCGGCCCGACCGTGGCCGACCTGCACGACGAACAGCCCGGCGAGGCCGTCGATGTACTCGTTGCCGCGGTCGTCCCAGATCTTGTGGCCCTCGCCGCGGGTGATGATCGGCACGCTGTGGCCGAGGCCTCCCTCCGAGCGGTCCTCGAACACCGAGTGGCGGGTGAAGTGCATCCAGAGGTGGTCGCGCGCCGCCTCGCTGTGCAGTGTGCCCATCGGCGTGTGCGAGTCGCTGGACGGTTCGAAGATGGACAGGTCAGTGGTCATCGAGTACCCCAGTTGTAGTGCTGCTTGTTGAGTTTCAGGTAGACGAACGTCTCGGTGGTCTGCACCCCGGGAAGGGTGCGGATGCGGCGGGTCAGGAGCTCGAGCAGCTCCGCGTCGTCCTCGCAGACGACCTCGGCGAGCAGGTCGAACGAGCCGGCCGTCGTGACGACGTAGGACACCTCCGACATCGCGGTGAGGGCGTCGCCCACCGGCAGGAGGTCGCCGTCGACCCGGATGCCGATCATGGCCTGGCGGTGGAACCCGACCTGGAGCGGGTCCGTGACCGCCACGATCTGCATGACCTCCTGGTCGAGGAGGCGCTGCACCCGCTGGCGCACCGCCGCCTCGGACAGCCCCACGCGCTTGGCGATCGTCGCGTAGGACTGCCGCCCGTCCTCCTGCAGCTGCTCGATGATCGCCTTCGACACGTCGTCGAGGCGCACATCGGTGCTGTTGCCAGTAGGTCGGGTCACGCTGGTCATGGTGTCCCTCCCGGCGCGTCTGCGCAAGTCCCAACACGACGGAATCAGTGGCACTGATACCGACTTGGCCACGGTTTCAGCAGAAACTCTGCCTCAACCTATTGAAATCCATCGTGGTGTGGATACAGTTCGAGCACCGGAATCAGTACCCGATCCGCATTGGAGCACCAGTGACTGCCACGTCCGCGGCCCCCCGCGTCCTGCGCAACTTCATCAACGGCGAGTACGTGGAGGCGCAGACCGACGCGACCACCGACCTCGTCAGCCCCGTGACCGCCCAGGTGGTCGCCACGGCCCCGGTCTCGACGCCGGCCGACGTCGACGCGGCATACGCGTCCGCCAGCAAGGCCTTCGGGGAGTGGGGACAGACCACCCCCAGCGAGCGGCAGCAGGCGCTGCTCAAGTTCGCCGACGCCATCGAGAAGCGGGCCGACGAGTTCGTCAGGCTCGAGGCCGAGAACACCGGCAAGCCCTGGGCCCTGACGGCGTCGGAGGAAGTTCCCCCGATGGTCGACCAGCTGCGCTTCTTCGCCGGCGCCGCGCGCGTGCTCGAGGGCCGCGCGGCAGGGGAGTACATGAAGGGCCACACGAGCTGGGTCCGGCGCGAGCCGATCGGCGTCGTGGGCCAGGTGACGCCGTGGAACTACCCGATGATGATGGCGGTCTGGAAGATCGGTCCCGCCCTCGCCGCGGGCAACACCATCGTGCTCAAGCCGTCCGACACGACGCCCGAGACGACCCTGCTCATGGCCGAGATCGCCTCGGAGTTCCTGCCGGCAGGCACCTTCAACGTCGTCACGGGCGACCGCGAGACCGGCCGGGCGGTCGTCGAGCACAAGACCCCCGCGCTGGTCGCCATCACGGGCTCGGTGCGGGCGGGGATGCAGGTCGCCGAGAGTGCCAGCCGCGACCTCAAGCGCGTGCACCTCGAGCTGGGCGGCAAGGCGCCGGTGATCGTCTTCGACGACGCCGACATCGAGGCAGCCGTCGAGGGCATCGCCGTCGCGGGCTACTTCAACGCCGGGCAGGACTGCACCGCGGCCACCCGCGTGCTCGCGGCCCCCCACATCCACGACGACTTCGTCTCGGCGCTCGGCGAGTACGCCAAGAGCTCGGCCAAGGTCGGTCTGCCCGACGACGAGGACGCCCTGCTGGGCCCGGTCAACAACGCGAACCAGCTCGAGCGCGTCCAGGGGTTCATCAACCGCCTGCCCTCCCACGCCCAGGTCGCGGCGGGCGGCAACCGGCTGACCGGCCTCGGGGACGGCTTCTTCCTCGAGCCCACGGTGCTGTCGGGCCTGCGGCAGGACGACGAGGCGATCCAGGACGAGATCTTCGGACCCGTCATCACGGTGCAGCGGTTCACCGACGAGGCCGAGGCGATCGCCTGGGCCAACGGTGTCGACTACGGCCTCGCGTCCAGCGTCTGGACCAAGGACTTCGGTCGTGCCATGCGGGTGTCCAAGGCCCTCGACTTCGGCTGCGTGTGGATCAACACGCACATCCCGATCGTCGCCGAGATGCCGCACGGCGGCTTCAAGAAGTCCGGCTACGGCAAGGACCTGTCGATGTACGGGTTCGAGGACTACACCCGCATCAAGCACGTCATGGCCAACATCGACAGCTGACCCCGACCCTTCATCGCCCACACCCTGCAGGAGTGACCATGAACGACCAGACCCCCCCGCCTACGCTGTCGCCGGCCCTCATCCGCGGCCTCGTCACGCGTCGCTCGCTCATGGCAGGCGCCGCTGGGCTCGGGGCCATGGCCCTGGCCGCCTGCGGGTCCGAGGGGCGCAGCCCCGCCAGCTCGGGCAGCGCCAGCGCCGCCCCGTCGGCCAAGGCAGCCCAGGACATGTCCGACACCGAGAAGGTCGTGAACTGGTCGAACTGGACGGAGTACATCGACGTCTCCGAGGACGAGAAGAGCCGACCGACGTTGGACGCCTTCACGAAGGCGAGCGGCATCAAGGTCAACTACACCGAGGACTACAACGACAACGACGAGTTCTACGCCAAGGTCCGGCCCCTGCTGGCCGGGGGACAGGACACCGGACGTGATGTCTGGTGCTCGACCGACTGGATGGTTGCGCGCCTGATCCGTCAGGGCTACGTCCAGAAGCTCGACTACGCCAACATCCCCAACGGCAAGGCCAACCTCGAGGCCTCGCTCAAGAACGTCGAGTTCGACCCTGGCCGCGTGTACTCACTGCCCTGGCAGAGCGGTTTCGCCGGCATCGCCTACAACCTCAAGGCGACCGGTGGCAAGAAGATCGAGACGATGACCCAGCTGCTGACCGACCCCGCCCTGAAGGGCAAGGTCACGCTGCTCACCGAGATGCGCGACACGGTCGGGCTGGTGCTGCTCGAGCAGGGCAAGGACCCGGCCAAGTTCACCGACGCGGACTTCGAGGCCGCCATCGCGATGATCCAGAAGGCGAAGGACGCAGGCCAGATCAAGGGCTTCACGGGCAACGACTACACCGACGGCCTCACCAAGGGCGACATCGCCGCCTGCGTGGCCTGGACCGGTGACGTCGTCCAGCTGCAGTTCTCCAACAAGGACGTCGGATACGCCCTGCCGGAGAAGGGATTCACCCTCTGGTCCGACAACTTCGTCATCCCGGCGCTCGCCAAGCACAAGAAGAACGCCGAGAAGCTCATCGACTACTACTACGACCCGGCCGTCATGGCGCAGGTCGAGGCCTGGGTCAACTACATCCCGCCGGTGAAGGGCACCAAGGAGGCCCTGACCAAGGACGACCCGGACACCGCCGACAACCCGCTGATCTTCCCGAGCGAGGACGTGCTCTCCCGGTCTCACGTGTTCCGGGGGCTGTCGTCGGCCGAAGAGACGAAGTACAACCAGCAGTTCTCGACCCTCACCACCGGCTGATGGCGCAGCAGACCAGCGGCGACCTCAGGCTTGTCGGGCTCACCAAGGCGTTCGACTCCTTCACCGCGGTGCACCCCATGGACCTGACCATTCCGGAGGGGTCGTTCTTCGCGCTCCTTGGTCCGTCGGGCTGCGGCAAGACGACGACGCTGCGGATGGTGGCGGGGCTGGAGCAGCCCACCGGTGGCCGCATCCACATCGGCGGCACCGACATCACCGAGACCAAGGCGCACCAGCGCAACGTCAACACGGTGTTCCAGTCGTATGCCCTCTTCCCGCACATGAGCGTCATCGACAACGTGGCGTTCGGGCTCAAGCGTCGCGGCGACAAGGACGCCATGGCCAAGGCCAAGGAGGCCCTCGAGCTCGTCCAGCTGAGCGAGGTGGCTCGACGCAAGCCGGCTCAGCTGTCCGGCGGCATGCAGCAGCGGGTCGCGCTGGCCAGGGCCGTCGTCAACCGCCCCGACGTGCTCCTGCTCGACGAGCCGCTGGGAGCCCTGGACCTCAAGCTGCGCCGCCAGATGCAGATCGAGCTCAAGCGCATCCAGCAGGAGGTGGGGCTGACGTTCATCCACGTCACCCACGACCAGGAGGAGGCCATGACGATGGCCGACACCATCGCGGTGATGAACGCCGGCCGCGTGGAGCAGCTCGGGGATCCGGCCACCCTGTACGAGAACCCCGCGTCGACGTTCGTGGCGAACTTCCTCGGCCAGTCCAACCTCCTGCGCGCGACCGTGACCGGGGCGGCGAGCAACGGTGAGGTGCCCGTCACTGCATACGACCACCAGCTGACGGTCGCGGCCGACCACCTGCCCGACTCCACCAAGGACATCTGGTTGGGCGTGCGGCCGGAGAAGCTGCGGATCGGTGAGCACGGCGGACCCAACCGGCTGCGCGGGACCGTCACCGACGTGTCGTTCACGGGCGTGGCGACGCAGTACCTCGTGCGTATGCCGTGGGGCAAGGAGCTCACCGTCGTCCAGCAGAACGACGGGTCGAGCCGCGCCAGGCACGGTGAGGACGTCACCATCTCGTGGGCGGCCGAGCACGGCTTCGCCCTCGACGCCGCCCAGGCCGCCGACGCGGGCGTCGAGGAGGAGGGGTAGTGGCCGAGGTCGCGGCGATCGGCGCCGGCACCAAGGTCAACAAGCCGGTCCGACGCGGGCGATGGGTCCCCTACGCCCTCCTGGCCCCGGGTCTGTTGTGGCTGTTCGTCTTCTTCGTGGTGCCCATGCTCACGCTCGGGTCCCAGTCGCTGCAGGAAGGCAACGTCGACGAGGGGTACGTGTTCACGGGCAACGTCGGCATCTATGCCGACGCCATCCAGCGCTACTGGCCGCACCTCCTGCGCTCGCTCGGGTATGCCGGGCTGGCGACGGTGCTCACGCTCCTGATCGGCTACCCGCTGGCCTACTTCATCGCCCAGAAGGCGGGCAGGTGGAAGAACATCCTGCTCGTGCTGGTCATCGCGCCGTTCTTCACCAGCTTCCTCATCCGCACGCTGGCCTGGCGAACGATCCTGTCCGACAACGGTCCCGTGACCGAGCTGGCCCAGTCCACCGGCTTCACGACGCTGCTGCAGGCGGTGGGCCTCACGAACAACGACACCCTGCTGGCGTCGAAGTTCGCCGTGATCTGCGGACTGACCTACAACTTCCTGCCGTTCATGATCCTTCCGCTCTACGCCTCGCTGGAACGCCTCGACCCGCGCCTCGTGGAGGCTGCCGGTGACCTGTACGCCTCGCCCTGGCAGGCCTTCCGCCGGGTCACCTGGCCGTTGTCCCTCCCCGGTGTCGTGGCCGGCACGCTGCTGACCTTCATCCCCGCAGCCGGTGACTTCATCAACTCCCGCCTGCTCGGCAACACCCAGACGGTCATGATCGGACAGGTCATCGACAGCCAGTTCCTCCGGGTGCTCGACTATCCGCTCGCTGCGGCCCTGTCGTTCGTGCTGCTCGTCCTGATCGTCACCCTGGTCGCGCTGTACGTTCGCCAGGCCGGCACGGAGGAGCTGGTCTGATGGGCGCCGTGACCTGGGTGCGTCGCCACCTGTTGGCCTTCGTCGCGCTGGTCATCCTCGCGTACATGCTCATCCCGAACCTCGTGGTCGCCGTGTTCTCGTTCAACGACCCGGTGGGTCGCTACAACTACAACTGGGAGCGGTTCTCGACGGACGCGTGGGCGCATCCGTGCGCCGCACAGGGGATCTGCGAGTCGCTCGGACTCTCCCTCCGGATCGGGGTGATCGCCTCGTTGTCCGCCACGCTGCTCGGAACCATGATCGCCTTCGCGCTGGGGCGCTACCGCTTCCGCGGCCGCTCCGGCACGAACCTGCTCATCTTCATGCCGATGGCGACGCCCGAGGTCGTGATGGGTTCCAGCCTGCTGACGCTGTTCCTCATGATGGGCATCCCGGCCGGAGCGACCGCGATCCTCATCGCCCACATCATGTTCTGTGTCTCGTTCGTCGTGGTGGCGGTCAAGGCCCGCGTGGCGACACTGGACCCACGGCTCGAGGAAGCCGCCGCGGACCTGGGAGCTTCACCGGTGCAGACCTTCCTGCGGGTGACGTTCCCGCTGGCCGCCCCAGGCATCGCGGCAGGTGCGCTGCTCGCGTTCTCCCTGAGCTTCGACGACTACATCATCACCAACTTCAACGCCTCGCCCAGCTCCATCACGTTCCCCATGTACGTCTGGGGCGCCTCGCAGCGCGGTGCGCCCGTGCAGGTCAACGTCATCGGCACGGTCATGTTCCTCCTCGCACTGTTCATCGTCCTCGGCGGGCAGGTCTTCGGTGCGCGTCGTCAGAAGAAGGAAGCCTGAGCCCATGCGCATCCTCATGATCGGCGCCGGTGGCGTCGGTGACGCTGCCGCGCGCATCGCCGTCGAACGCGACTTCTTCGAGCTGCTCGTCGTCGCCGACTACGAACTGTCGCGGGCCGAGGCGACGGTGGCTGCCGCCACCGCCCGTCGCCCCGGGGAGTCCCGGCTCGTCGCTGCCCGGGTCGACGCCTCGGACGAGCAGGCCGTGGCGGCGCTGGCTCGCGAGCACGATGCCACGCACGTGTTCAACGCGGTCGACCCGCGGTTCGTCATGCCGATCTTCCGCGGCGCATTGGCGGCCGGCGCCGGTTACCTCGACATGGCGATGAGCCTGTCCCGCCGGCACCCGGACGAGCCGTATGCCAAGGCGCACGTCAAGCTCGGCGACGAGCAGTTCGCGATGGCGGGGGAGTGGGAGCAGTCGGGTCGGCTGGCGCTGCTCGGCATGGGGGTGGAGCCGGGCCTCTCGGACGTCTTCGCGCGCTATGCCGCAGACCACCTGTTCTCCGAGATCGACGAGCTGGGCACCCGCGACGGCGCCAACCTGGCCGTCCACGACGCCGACGGCAACGAGACCTTCGCGCCGGGGTTCTCCATGTGGACGATCATCGAGGAGTGCCTCAACCCGCCCGTCGTCTGGGAGAGGGACCGCGCGCAGGCGGCCGGGGGAGACCGCGAGGCGGGCTTCTTCACGCTGCCCGCGTTCAGCGAGCCGGAGGTGTTCGAGTTCCCCGAGGGGATCGGCCCGGTCGAGTGCGTCCACGTCGAGCACGAGGAGGTCCTGCTGATGCCGCGCTGGCTCGACGCGCGGCGGGTCACCTTCAAGTACGGCCTCGGCGACGAGCTCATCACCATCCTCAGGACGCTGCACACGCTGGGCCTCGACCGCACCGACCCGGTGTCCGTCAAGGGTGTCCAGGTGTCGCCGCGCGACGTGGTCGCCGCGGTGCTGCCCGACCCGGCCACCATCGGCCCGCAGATGAAGGGCAAGACCTGCGCGGGCGTGTGGGTCACCGGCACCGGCAAGGACGGCGAGCCCCGCTCGACTTACCTGTACCACGTGTCCGACAACGAGGAGACGATGCGCGACTACGGTGCCCAGTGCGTCGTCTGGCAGACCGCCGTCAACCCCGTCGTGGCCCTGGAGCTCATCGCGAACGGCACGTGGTCCGGCAGCGGCGTCCTCGGCCCCGAGGCCTTCGACGCCGTCCCCTTCCTCGACCTCCTCAAGGCACCCAAGCCCGAGGGATACGGCTCACCCTGGGGCATGGAAGACCGCTGATCCCCATGGCCTGCAACGGGACTAGGTTGGTTCCATGACGAGATACGGCCAGCAGTACGGCCCCGATTTCACCTTCCTCGGCGTCGACCGCTGCGACCTCGACGACGCGAGCTCGTATGCCGACGCCGACGTCGTGATCCTCGGTGCGCCGTTCGACGGCGGGACCTCGCACCGGCCGGGGACGCGGTTCGGACCGCAGGCGATCCGGATGACCGACTACCTGCCCCACGACGGGTCGCGGCCGTCCCTCGCCCTGCGCACCGATGGGCTCGTCGACCTCAGGGTCGTCGACGCGGGCGACGTCGAGATGTACTCCGGCGACATCGAGGCGTCGCTGCCCAAGCTCGAGGCGGCCGTCGAGAAGGTCGCCCGCGCCGGCGCGATCCCGGTCGTCCTGGGCGGTGACCACTCGATCGCGTTCCCCGACGCCAAGGGGGTCGCCAACGCGCTGGGCCACGGCCGGGTCTCGATGATCCACTTCGACGCGCACGCCGACACCGGCGACATCGAGTTCGGGTCGCTCTGGGGGCACGGCCAGCCGATGCGGCGGCTCATCGAGTCCGGTGCACTGCGCGGCGACCGGTTCCTCCAGGTCGGGCTGCGCGGCTACTGGCCGCCGCCCGAGACGCTCGACTGGATGGCCGGGCAGCAGATGCGGTCCTTCGAGATGACCGAGATCGTCCACCGCGGCCTGCAGGAGTGCCTCACCGAGGCGTTCGCCATCGCGACGGACGAGTGCGAGGGAGTCTTCCTCTCGGTCGACATCGACGTCTGCGACCCCGGCCATGCCCCGGGCACCGGCACGCCCGAGCCCGGTGGCCTGTCCGCCCGCGAGCTGCTCGACTCCGTGCGGCGGATCTGCCTCGAGCTCCCCGTGGTGGGCGTCGACCTCGTCGAGGTCAGTCCCCCCTACGACCACGCCGACATCACGGCAGCACTGGCCAACCGCGTGGTGCTGGAGGCCCTGTCGGCCATCGCGCGCAAGCGCCAGGACGAGCGCGACGGGACCCGCTGGGACCCCTCCCAGCCCCTGCTCGCCGGACGCAACGGCGCCATACCGCAGGGCCACATCCCGCACCACCACACCCACGGCACGCACGACTCCCACGACGACTCCCGCGACGACTCCCACGACGACTCCCACGACCACGACGGAGGCACGGACTGATGGCCACGACCCGGAAGGCGCTCATCGACTCGGTCCCCAAGGGACTGCTCATCGGTGGCGCCTGGCGCGACTCGAGTGACGGCGCGACCATCGCGGTGGAGGACCCCTCCAGCGGGGCGACCATCACCCACGTGGCCGACGCCACTGTGGCCGACGGCCTGGCCGCGCTCGACGCGGCGGTGGCGGCACAGGCCGACTGGGCGGCGACCCCACCGCGTGACCGCGGCGAGATCCTGCGCGCGGCCTTCGAGGCGATCACCGAGCGCGCCGAGGAGTTCGCCACGCTCATGACCCTCGAGATGGGCAAGACCCTCGCCGAGAGCCGGGGCGAGGTGACGTACGGCGCGGAGTTCTTCCGCTGGTTCTCGGAGGAGGCGGTGCGCATCCACGGTCGCTGGTCGACGGCGCCCAACGGCGCGACCCGGCTGCTGACGATGAAGAAGCCCGTCGGGCCGACGCTGATGATCACGCCGTGGAACTTCCCGCTGGCCATGGGAACCCGCAAGATCGGCCCGGCGATCGCAGCTGGCTGCACCATGGTGGTCAAGCCCGCCAGCCAGACCCCCCTCACCATGCTGGCGCTCGCACAGCTGATGCGTGACTGCGGACTGCCGGACGGTGTCCTCAACGTCGTCACCACCCACCGCACCGGTGAGGTCATGGAGCCGCTCATCCGCGACCCCCGGCTCCGCAAGCTCACGTTCACGGGGTCGACCGGTGTCGGGCGGCGCTTGGTCGAGCAGTCCGCCGAGCAGCTCCTGCGGGTCTCGATGGAGCTCGGCGGCAACGCCCCCTTCATCGTGTTCGAGGACGCCGACCTCGACAAGGCGGTCGACGGGGCGATGCTCGCCAAGATGCGCAACATCGGCGAGGCCTGCACCGCTGCCAACCGGTTCTTCGTCCACGAGGACGTCGCCGAGGAGTTCGCGCGCAAGTTCGCGGCCCGGATGGCCGGGCTCACCGTCGGCAAGGGCACCAAGAAGGGCGTCGACGTCGGCCCCCTCATCGATGCCAAGGCGCGCGACGGGGTCAGTGAGCTCGTCGAGGACGCCCGAGGGAAGGGCGCCACGGTCCTCACGGGCGGCAGCCAGGTGAAGGGGCGGGGCTACTTCTTCGAGCCCACGGTCATCACCGACGTGCCCATGTCGGCGCGGATGATGAGCGAGGAGATCTTCGGTCCGGTCGCCCCGATCGGCACCTTCCGGACCGAGGCCGAGGCCATCCGCAAGGCGAACAGCACCGAGTACGGCCTCGCGTCCTACGTGTTCACGAACGACCTCGGCCGGGTCATCAGGGTCAGCGAGGCGCTCGAGTACGGGATGATCGGGATCAACCAGGGCATCATCTCCAACCCGGCCGCCCCGTTCGGTGGCGTCAAGGCGTCGGGCTTCGGCCGCGAGGGTGGTTTCGAGGGCATCGAGGAGTACCTCGAGACCACCTATGTCGGGATCGCCCCGTAAGACCGGATCTGCTGTCTTCGAGCAAGGAGGCCCGACCTCGGGCACCCCTTGGACGAACGGTGGATGTTGCCGGGAAAACGCCTCCAGTCGACGGCAACAGGGGTTCAATCGGCCCCATGACGATCGCCGAGGAAGCCGCAACGGGCGCCGAGCCGACACCGGTCAACGGTGTGGACACCCACCGGATCGACCGCGGAGGGCGGCTGCGCTCGCTCACCGACGTGCTCACCGAGACCGACGACAAGCTGCGCAGTGGCCGCTCCGCCGGCGCCCGCGTGTGGCCGACAGGGTTCGGGGCGCTCGACGTCGCGCTGTCCGGGGGCTTCCGTTCCGGTGAGCTCGTCCTGCTCGGGGGCCCACAGGGACTGGGCAAGACCGCGATGGCGCTGCAGATGCTGCGCAACACCGTGGTGGCCAACCGGGCGGCCATCCTCTTCTCCTACGAGCACGACGCCCACAGCATCCTCGAGCGACTGCTCGCCATCGAGGCGGGGACCATCGCCGGCACCGACGCGGTCGGCCTCGCCAAGATCCGGGCCGGGTTCGAGGCACGTCACAGCGTCGCGCACAGCATGGCCGAGCGGTTCTCCGAGACCGTCGGTGGGTCCGAGGCCGTCGCGGCGCTCGAGCGGTACGGCGACCGCCTGCACGTGCACACCTCCAGCGGCTCCCACACGACGCTCGACGTGATCCGCTCCGCCGTCATCGACGTGACCCGGCGCGACGGGCGCCCCCCGCTCGTGCTGGTCGACTACCTGCAGAAGGTCCCGGTACCCGGCATCGCCGGTGGCGAGGACGAGCGGGTGTCGGTCGTGGTCGAGCGCCTCAAGGACATGGCCCTCGAGCTGCAGGTCCCCGTCCTCGCGATCGTGGCAGCCGAGAAGGGCAGCCTGGCGTCCGGCAAGCGGATGCGCGTCCACGACCTCCGTGGCTCGTCGGCCCTCGCGTACGAGTCCGACGTCGTCCTGCTCCTCAACGACAAGTACGACATCGTCGCCAAGCACCACCTCGTCTACCACCTCGGCAACGCCGAGCGGTTCCGCCACTGGGTCGTCATGTCGATCGAGAAGAACCGCAGTGGTGCTGACCACCTCGAGCTGGAGTTCCAGAAGCGGTTCGAACAGGGTCGGTTCGAGCCCGAGGGCCGGGTCGTCGAGGAGCAGCTGATCGAGGAGCGCGTCTTCCGCGAGTGAGCCGTCGGCCGCGTGCAATAGCGTGACCGCATGTCCGCGAGCCAGCGCCGCACCGCCGGGATCGGCCTCCTGGCCGTCGCGGCGGTGCTGCTCGTCGGGCTGTGGTTCTGGTCCGGTCAGGGTCAGGGTCCATCGTCGTCGCCGTCTCTGTCGTCGTCGCCGTCTCTGTCGCCGTCGCTGGCGCAGTCGTCGTCGTCGGCTCCGCGCGACGCCAGCGGGCTGCCCGTGGTCGCCGTGTCAGCCCTACCGGTGGAGGCCCGTGAGACCCTCGTGCTCATCGCCGCGGGCGGGCCCTTCCCGTACTCGCGGGACGGCGTGGTCTTCCAGAACCGCGAGCGGATCCTGCCGCGCAGGGCGACCGGCTGGTACCACGAGTACACCGTCCCGACACCGGAGGAGGACGACCGTGGGGCCCGGCGCATCGTCACCGGCAAGGACGGCCTGCGCTACTGGAGCGACGACCACTACGACTCGTTCAGCGTGATCCAGGAGGAGCCATGATGCGCGTGCTCGGACCCGGGACGAGCCTGCGCGAGGTCATCGACGAGGCTCGCGACGCGGGGGAGGACGTGGTCGTCGTCTCGGCGCGGCCCACCAAGCGCGAGAGCATCGCCGAGTTCGGTGTGGCCCTTCGGCTGCCCGAGTGGTTCGGACACAACCTCGACGCCCTCGCCGACTCCCTGCACGACCTGGCCGAGGCGGTCAGCCGGGACGGCCCTCCACGCCACCTGGTCTGGGCCGGCGTCGCGACGATGCGCGCCGACCACCCGCGCGCCTACGAGGGCATCTGCGGTGTGCTCGACGAGGTGGCCGAGGACCACCCCAGGCTGCACGTGACGGTGGTCGAGTGACCGTGGTCGGCCGCCGGGTCACCCGACGCGCCCTCCGGGCCCACTCGCCCGTGGGACAATGAAGCAGTGACCTCCCCGCGCACCGTCGCCGTCCTCGGCTCGACCGGCTCCATCGGCACCCAGGCCCTGGACGTGATCGCGCGCAACCCCGAGCGCTTCCGGGTCACCGCCCTGTCGGCCGGGTCCAACCTGGCCCTCGTCGCCGAGCAGGCGGTCGCCTTCGACGTGCCCCTCGTGGCAGTGGCCACCGGCACCACCGAGTCGGTGACCGCAGCGATCGGTGCGTATGCCGCGGCAGCCGGCAGGCCGGCATACCGCCCTCACGTCGTGGTGGGGGACGACGCGGCGGTGACCGCCGCGGGGTCCGGGGCCGACGTGGTCCTCAACGGGATCACCGGCGCGATCGGGCTGCGCCCGACGCTCGCGGCGCTCGCCGCCGGGTCCACGCTGGCGCTGGCCAACAAGGAGTCGCTCATCGTCGGGGGACCGCTGGTCAAGGCTGCGGCGCGTCCCGACCAGATCGTGCCGGTCGACTCGGAGCACTCGGCGATCGCCCAGTCCCTGCGCGGGGGGCGCGCCGAGGAGGTCCGGCGGTTGGTCGTGACCGCGAGCGGCGGTCCGTTCCGTGGGCGCAGCCGCCCCTCGCTGCGCGACGTGACGCCCGCCGATGCGCTGGCCCACCCGAACTTCTCCATGGGACGGGTCATCACCACGAACTCCGCCACCCTGGTCAACAAGGGGCTCGAGGTCATCGAGGCGCACCTGCTGTTCGACATCCCCTTCGACCGCATCGACGTCGTCGTCCACCCGCAGCAGATGATCCACTCGATGGTCGAGTTCGTCGACGGGTCGACGATCGCGCAGGCCGGGCCGCCGCGGATGCTGGTCCCGATCGCGCTCGGCCTGTCATGGCCCGAGCGGCTGCCCGACGTGGACGTTCCGGTCGACTGGACGCAGGCGCAGTCGTGGGACTTCGAGCCGCTCGACGACGAGGCGTTCCCGGCGGTGCGCCTTGCACGTCAGGTGGGCATGGCGGGCGGCACCTATCCGGCCGTCTACAACGCCGCCAACGAGGTCGCCGTCGACGCCTTCCACGACGGGCACCTCGGGTTCGTCGAGATCGTCGACACCGTCGAGCGGGTCGTGGCCGAGCACGCCGACGACTCCGGGAGCGAAACCGCGCACCTGACCGTTGAGGACGTGATGCGCGCCGATGCCTGGGCGCGCGAACGCGCACGAAAGGTCCTCGGCTTGCCCACCACAGATTCGGCCGCCGCCACGGCTGTCGGCACCACCAATGGGAGCACTGCGTGACCGTCCTGCTGTACATCCTCGGCGTGCTGTTCGTCGCCTTCGGCGTCGGCGCCTCGATCGCGCTGCACGAGATCGGCCACCTGGTGCCCGCCAAGAAGTTCGGGGTCAAGGTCACCCAGTACATGGTCGGCTTCGGCCCCACCGTGTGGTCGACCCGCCGCGGCGAGACCGAGTACGGGCTCAAGGCGATCCCGCTCGGCGGCTACATCCGGATGATCGGCATGTTCCCGCCGCGACCCGGCGACGCTGCGGGCACCATCCGGGTCTCGAGCACCGGCCGCTTCTCCCAGCTCGCTGACGAGGCGCGCCAGCTGAGCCTGGAGGAGATCAGGCCCGGCGACGAGGACCGCGTCTTCTACAAGCTGCCGGTCTGGAAGAAGGTCGTCGTCATGCTCGGCGGCCCGTTCATGAACCTCGTCATCTCCGTCGTGCTGCTGACCGGGCTGGTCACGCTGTACGGCGTGCTCACGCCCCAGAAGGGCGCCGAGGTGGCCTCGGTGAGCGAGTGCGTCGTGCCCGCGAGCCAGGCCGACACCAAGACCACCTGTGCCGCCTCCGATCCCAAGACGCCGGCCTTTGCCGCGGGCATCCGCCCTGGCGACCGGTTCGTCTCGATCGACGGCCAGCCCATCGAGCGCACCGTCGACGTCGGCAAGATCATCCGCCCGCTGGTCGGCCGGTCCGTCCCCATCGTCGTCGAGCGCGACGGCTCCCAGGTCACGCTCACCGCGACGCCGGTGCGCAACACCGTGCAGCAGGTGAGTCCCGACGGCACCCCACTGGTCGACGCCGACGGGCAGCCCGTGGTCGTGGACGCCGGGTTCCTCGGCGTCAGCTCGGCCACCCCGACCGCCATCGAGCGGCAGCCGATCACGGTGGTGCCCGAGCTCGTCGGCACCGGCCTGAGCCAGACGGCAGGCGTCATCCTGCACATCCCGCAGAAGATGACCGGGGTGTTCCAGGCCGCGTTCGGGTCGGGCGAGCGCGATCCCAACAGCCCGGTCTCCGTCGTCGGCGTGGGCCGGATGGCCGGCGAGGCCAGCTCGGGGCGCATCTCGTGGATCGGCGACAACGGCATCGCGCCGTTCGCCTTCCTGCTCCAGCTGCTCGTCTCGCTCAACATGGCGTTGTTCGTGTTCAACCTCATCCCGCTGCTCCCGCTGGACGGCGGTCACGTCGCGGGCGCGCTCTGGGAGGGCCTCAAGCGCGGCGCGTCCAAGCTGCTGCGCCGCCCGGACCCCGGTCACGTCGATGTCGCCAAGGCCATGCCGCTCGCGTACGCCGTGTCGTCCGTGCTCATCGTGATGACCGTGCTGCTCGTGTACGCCGACCTCGTCAAGCCGATCAAGCTGGGCGGCTAACGCCGCCCAGTTCGGTCTCCCGCATCGCGCTGGGGGATACTCCACCCATGACCATCTCGCTCGGTATGCCGTCCGCTCCTGCTCCCGTCCTCGCCCCCCGGCGCAAGACGCGCAAGATCAAGGTCGGCAAGGTCGAGGTCGGCGGCGACGCCCCCATCTCCGTGCAGTCGATGTGCACCACCCCGACCACGGACATCAACGCGACGCTGCAGCAGATCGCCGAGCTCACGGCATCCGGCTGCGACATCGTGCGCGTGGCGTGCCCCAGCCAGGACGACGCCGAGGCGCTGCCGGCCATCGCCCGCAAGTCGCAGATCCCGGTCATCGCCGACATCCACTTCCAGCCCAAGTACGTGTTCGCGGCGATCGACGCCGGCTGTGCGGCGGTGCGCGTCAACCCGGGCAACATCCGCAAGTTCGACGACCAGGTCAAGCAGATCGCCGCGGCGGCCAAGGACGCCGGCGTCTCGATCCGCATCGGCGTCAACGCCGGGTCGCTCGACCCGCGACTGCTGGAGAAGTACGGCAAGGCCACCGCGGAGGCGCTCGTCGAGTCGGCCGTCTGGGAGGCGTCGCTCTTCGAGGAGCACGACTTCCACGACTTCAAGATCTCCGTGAAGCACAACGACCCGGTCGTCATGGTCAAGGCGTACGAGATGCTCTCCGAGCGGGGCGACTGGCCGCTGCACCTCGGGGTGACCGAGGCGGGACCGGCGTTCCAAGGGACGATCAAGTCGGCGACGGCCTTCGGCGCCCTGCTCTCCAAGGGGATCGGTGACACGATCCGGGTGTCGCTGTCCGCACCGCCCGTCGAGGAGGTCAAGGTCGGCAACCAGATCCTGCAGTCGCTGAACCTCAAGCCCCGCAAGCTCGAGATCGTGTCCTGCCCGTCGTGTGGTCGGGCGCAGGTCGACGTCTACAAGCTCGCCGACGAGGTCACCGCCGGGCTCGAGGGCATGACGGTCCCGCTGCGCGTCGCCGTCATGGGCTGCGTCGTCAACGGCCCGGGGGAGGCCCGTGAGGCCGACCTCGGCGTCGCGTCCGGCAACGGCAAGGGCCAGATCTTCGTCAAGGGGGAGGTCGTCAAGACCGTTCCCGAGAGCCAGATCGTCGAGACGCTCATCGAGGAGGCCATGCGCATCGCCGAGGAGATGGGCGAGCCCATCGACGGGGAGAGCGCCGGCGCACCGAGCGTCACCGTCGGCTGATCCACCCCGCTCGCTGACGCTGCGGCGAGCCAACGCTGCGGGCGAGCCAACGCTGCGGCGAGCTGACGTGTGGCGGCCGGGACGCGGGGCCCGTCGGACTCACTCGTGGGGGCTGTCTCCCATTCGAGCCGACCGTTCGCGACTCAGGTACCGCACCGGCTTGCCGAGTGACTCCGCGTAGGCAATCTCCCGTCGGGTCGACTCACCCACGTAGCCGCCCGGATCGACGATGTACACCTCGTCGGCCATGCGAATCTTCTGGAAGTGCAGGGCGCCGAGGCGCCCCTTCAGGTCCGAGCTGTCGGTCGCCCAGTCGTAGTCCGGGAGCTCGGGGAGGCTGAACATCCCGAGGCTGATCACGACGCAGCCCTGCATCGTGAGCCGCCGGTTGACCTCCGCGAACTCAGCCTCGAACCTGGTCGAGCCGCAGAGCGTGATGACCTTCGCCTCACCCTCGGCCGACTGCGGCGCCTGTTGCTCCTCCATGAGGTTCATGATCGCGGTACGGCAGGAGGAGTCTGTCGCCACCCCTCTGGACATCCGCCCAGGCCGCTGTCCGGGCCGCGGCGGCACGGGCGTGGTGAAGCCAACAGTGCTCCACCGCCATCGAGCCCGGGCCACGACCGGCGGTAGCCCCCACGGGCGCAGATGTCGGCTCATCAGAGCGTCGTCGTGGCATGCCGGCTGCCCCGCCGGGGTGGGCGGGGTGTGGGGCGGGGTCACGCTGGTTCCTGCGCGGCACGCCGGGCGAGCAGCTGGTCGTAGGAGCCGCGGGTCAGGTCCCACTGCACCCGCTCACCCTCGGGACCCGTGACGACCTGCCCGGCGAGGCGTCGCTGGTGGACGGTGGTGTGGTGCCGCTCGCACAACAGGGCGGCGTTGGCCAGGTCCGAGGCGCCGAAGTCGGCCCAGTGCACCAGGTGATGACCGTCGGTCCAGGCGGGTGGGGCTCCGCAGCCGGGGTAGGTGCAGCCGCCGTCGCGAAGCCACAGGCGTCTGGTCTGGGCCGGGGTGAAGAACCGGACCGTGCGGCCCAGGTCGAGCACCTCACCCCTTGACCCCAGCACGACCGGGACCACGGAGGCGTCGCAGGCGAGCCGGCGGACCGTCTCGGGCGCGAGGTGGGTGCCGGTGTCGAGCCCACCGAGCGTGGTCGCGGCCCCGGTCGTCTCACGGAGGGACGCCCAGTCCATCGTCAGGAACAGGGTCGTCTTGCTGTTCTTGCCCACGCTGACGTCGGCGGCCACCGCCCGGCGCACCAGCGCGATGAGGGCGTCGCCGCGGCGCCGGTCGGAGCTGCGCAGGTCGCGTTCGCCGTCGACCGGCCGCGGCGCCGACAACGGCCCCAGCGCCGCCTCCAGCACCGCCCTGCCCGCGACATCCAGCACCAGCCGGTACTCCGCGATCCCGGTGCCGTCCTCGACCGGCTGCGACAAGCTCACGAACCGGGCCGCGGCGTCCTGCTCGAGCTGCAGCTGACCGTCCCGCCCGTACTTGGCCAGCAGCGCGGGCCGCAGACGGCG
>NZ_JBFUEO010000013.1:0-88370 GCF_056403935.1 Pedococcus sp. P2_E4
CTCCAGCCCCGCGTAGGTCACGACGCTGCCACCACCGCGCCCACGACGCGTGGTCACCAGGCCCGAGTCGCGCAGCGCGGCGATCGCGTCGCGCAGCGTGCTGCGGCTGACACCCAGCCGGTCGGCGAGCTCACGCTCCGGGGGCAGCTGCTCGCCGTCGGTGAACACCCCCAGCCTGATGGCCGTCGCCAGCTGCTCGACGGTCACCTCGAAGGCATTGCCCGACGCAGGTCGCAGGACGACGTGGGGCAACGACATCCTCGGCTGGGCGGGGGTCACCGTCCGATCCAATACCTCCTGCCCAACCACGTCAATGGTCTGAGATAGAACCATTTAGCCACCCGTCCCGCGACCGAGCCTGGTCCCGTCGGGGTCGAACGGCGGCCGCAGCGAGACCTCGACCGGCCAGCGCTCGCCGGCCAGGTCCACGGTCCACGAACCGCTGCGCAGCCAGTCCGTCGTCGCCGTGCCCGAGCGCCGGTCACCGACCAGCGCGAGACCCACCGACGCCCCCACCGAGGCCCCCCAGGCCGCACTGGTGACCTGGCCGGCGGGCTCGCCGTCGCGCAGCACCAGCTCGCCACCCCAGAGGTATGCCGTGGGGTCGCCGACGACCAGGGAGACCACCCGTCGCGCGGGTGGGGCCTCACGCGAGGCCTCCACTGCCCCACGACCGAGGAAGTCGACGTCRCCGCGCAGCTTGCAGGCGAACGTCAGCCCGGCCGCGACGGGGCCGGTCTCCGTCGTGAGCTCGCGGGCGAACGCGCGGTAGCCCTTCTCCAGCCGCATGGACTCGATCGTGTAGTAACCGGCCGGGACGACGCCGAGCGGCTCGCCCGCCCTGACGAGGTCCTCGTAGACAGCCCTGGCGAGCTCCACCGGGACGTACAGCTCCCAGCCGAGCTCGCCCACGTAGGTGATCCGGGTGGCGCGCACGACGGCGGTGCCGACGACCACCTCGCGGCTGGTGCCGAACGGGAAGGAGGCGTCGTCGAATCGGTCCGGTGACAGGGCCTGCAGCAGGTCGCGCGAGCGCGGCCCCATCACGCCGAACACGGCATACGCACCGGTCACGTCGACGACGCCGGCGCGGGCGTCCTCGGGGAGGTGCCGGCGGATCCAGTCGAGGTCGCGCACCGTGGTCGCGGCACTGCTGACGACGAGGAACTCGGTCTCGGTGGTCCTCGTGACGGTGAGGTCGGCCTCGTAGGTGCCGCGGCGGTTGAGCATCGCGGTGTAGACCGCGCGACCGACGGGGACGTCCACGTCGGCGGTGCAGAGCCATTGCAACGCCCGCACGGCGTCGGGGCCTGTCACGACGTACTTGGAGAAGGAGGTCTGGTCGAACACCGCCACCGCGCTGCGCGTGGCCAGCTGCTCGGCGACCGACCAGTCCACCCAGGTCGGCCGTTCCCACGAGTAGCCGAGGGTCGGCGTCGTCCCCGGTGGCGCGAAGACGTTGGCGCGCTCCCAGCTGTTGCGGCTGCCGAGGCAGGCGCCCTGGTCGACGAGGAGGTCGTGCACCGGGGACCGGCGCAGCGGGCGGGCCGACTCGAGCTCCCGGTTGGGCCACGGCACTGCGTAGTGCAGTCCCAGCACCTCCCCCACGCGCTGGCGCAGCCACGTGGTGTTGCCGGACAGGGGCGAGAACCGCCGCAGGTCCACGCCGATCAGGTCCGAGGTCGGCCCGCCCTCGACGACCCACTCCGCGAGCGCGCGACCGGCGCCGCCCGCCGAGGCGATGCCCACCGAGTTGAACCCGGCCGCGACGAAGAAGCCCGGCAGTTCGGGGGCCTCGCCGAGCAGGAACTGGTTGTCCGGCGTGAAGCTCTCGGGACCGTTGTAGAACTTGCGGATCCCCGTCTCGGCCAGCGCCGGGATCCGGTGTACCGCACTGTCCATGAGGATCTCGAAGTGCTCCCAGTCCTCGTCGAGCAGCGCGAACTCGAACGGGTACGGGATCTGGTCCGGCGCCACCCACGGCTTCGCCACCGGCTCGAACCCGCCCACGAGCAGGCCGCCGACCTCCTCCTTGACATAGGTGTAGCCGTCCGGGTCGCGCAGGATCGGCAGGTCGCGGTGCACTCCCTCGATCTGGTCGGTCACGACGTAGAAGTGCTCGGCCGAGTGCAACGGCACGGTGACCCCCGCGAGCGCGCCGACGGCCTTGGCCCACTGACCGGCGCAGTTGACCACGACGTCGGCCTCGACGTCGCCGGCGTCGGTGGACACGCCCGCGGCTCTGCCCTGTCGCGTGGTCACTCCCGTGACGCGAACCCGCTCGACGATGGTGGCGCCGCCCATGCGGGCGCCCTTGGCCAGCGACTGGGTGAGGTCGGTGGGGTTGGCCCGCCCGTCGCCAGGGAGCCAGATCGCCCCCAGGACGTCGTCGACCTGGATGAGGGGGAAGCGGTCCTGCGCCTGCCCGGGGGTGAGCAGCTCGCACTCGAGGTCGTATGCCGCGGCGCTGCCGACGGTGCGCCGCAGCTGCACCATCCGCTCGGGCGTCCGTGCGACGGTGAGCCCGCCGCACACGCGGTAGCCGGTGGTCAGGCCGGTCTCCTCCTCCAGCCGCGAGTAGAGCTCGGTGGAGTACTGGACCAGCCGGGTGCCGGCCTCGCTCGCCCGCAGCTGCCCCACGAGACCGGCTGCGTGCCAGGTCGTGCCGCAGGACAGCGTCCCCTGTTCCAAGACCAGCACGTCGGTCCAGCCCAGCGTGGTGAGGTGGTAGGCCACGCTGCAGCCGATCACCCCGCCACCGATGACGACGACGCGAGCCCGCTGGGGCAGGGTGGTCACTGCTCCTCCCCCGCCGCGTCGTCGAGGAGCCCGGCCAGGCGCGCGCTGGTCAGCAGTGGAGCAGCCAGCTCGAACCGCTCGACGGCGAAGTCCCAGAAGTCGTGGGCGACGTCCGACACCCCGTGCTGGATGGCTCCCCAGAGCGTCCACGCATAGCGACCGGCCAGTCCCCAGAGCTCGGCGCGGGCCACCAGCCCTGCCGTGACCCGGCCGTGGTAGGCCTCCACCAGGGTGACCAGGTGGTCGTGGTCGAGCTGCGACTCGGCGACGAGGTTGCCCAGCTCGAAGGACGCCTCGTTCATCCCGGAGTACTCGTAGTCGATGAGGCGCAGGTCGCCCCCGTCGTCGAGGATGTTGGCGGCCAGCAGGTCGTTGTGGCACGGGACCAAGGTCTCGGGGTGGCGGCCGAGGGCCGCCTCCACGCGGGCGGCCACCGGCGCCAGCGCCTCGTAGCCCGGCGGCACGGCATACCCTCGCTCGCGGACGATCCGCAGGTAGCCGCGCTGGACCTCGAACATGTCGAAGCGCGAGGCGAACGGTGACGCGGCGTGCAGCCGGTGCAGAGCCGCGGCCAGGCGCGGAAGGTTGGCCGCGACGTCGGCCGGCCCGTAGGTGCGCCCCGGGAGGAACTCGACGACGAGGACGCCCTCCCCCGGCAGGTAGTCGACGACCGGCGCCCCGACACCGGCGGACGCGGCCACGGTGCTGTTGTGCCACTCGTGTTCGCGGTCGATGGCGAGCAGCTCCGTGCCCGGCGGCGAGATCCGGACGACGACGTCGTGCGTCGCCGTCCGGACCCGGTAGTTGTGGTTGGTGAGCCCGCCCGGCAGCACGGTGACCTCGCGGGGTCCGGCGAGCAGGGGCAGCCGGGCGAGCGCCTCGTCGAGCGTCAGGCCCGACGTCACTCGCCGAAGGCCTCCACGACCGCCTGGTCGATGGTGTGCTTCGGTCCCTTGAACCAGTGACGCGCCGAGACCTGCCACCAGACCCACAGCACGATGAGCGAGCCGATGGTGAGGATCGGTGCGTAGTTGACGAACTTCCAGTCGAAGCCTTCGGTGAACGGCACACCCGCGGGCACGAAGGGCAGGATGAAGTAGACCGAGATGATCGCGATCTCGAGCACGGCGATGATGTTCATCCACTTGTACTTCGCGCCGTTGTTCCAGCTGCCGGCCTGGAAGGCGTCGCCCATCCGCCAGCGCAGCCAGATGGGGATGAGGAACGCGAGGTAGAGCCCGATCACGGCCACCGAGACGACCGCGTAGAAGGCCACCGGGACGATCAGCGGCTTGTCGGCCGTCCCGATGTTGACCTCCTTGAGGGCGGGCAGCGTGATGAGGGCGGCCACCACGGCGACGAGCATCACGGCGTTGGCGGGCACCTTGCTGCTGGAGAGGGTCGACCAGAGCCGCGACCCCGGGATGGCGCCGTCGCGGCTGAACGCGAACGTCATGCGGGAGGCGCTGGTCATGCAGGAGGTCGTGCAGAAGAACTGCCCCACCGCGGAGATCAGCAGGATGGTGCCCGCCCACTTGCTGTCCATGGCGTGGGTGAAGATGTAGGCCACACCACCACCACCGACGCCGGCGTTGTCGGGCTTGCCGTCCTCACCGTTCGGCACGGCGAAGAGGAAGCACAGCAGCAGGATCCAGCCGCCGATGGCGGAGTAGAAGATCGACTGCCAGATGCCCCTGGCCGCGGCCTTCGACGCCGACGACGTCTCCTCCGAGAGGTGCGCGGAGGCGTCGAACCCGGTGATCGTGTACTGGGTGAGCAGCAGGCCGAACGGCAGCACGAGGAACCAGTACTTCAGCGAGCTGTTGCTGCCGCCGCTGTAGCCGGAGTTGTTGAACCGCTCGGTGAAGACGTAGCTGAAGCTCTGGTGGTGGTCGGGGATGAAGATGAGCATCAGGATCACGACGGTGGCGCCGACGACGTGCCACCAGACCGACACGTTGTTCATGATGGCCATCAGGTGACCGCTGAAGATGTTGAGCACCGACGCGAGCACCAGCAGGCCGACGAACAGCCAGAACACCCGAGACAGCGAGTAGGAGTCGGCGTAGCCCGACGAGAACGTGCTCAGGGTGAGGTCGAGGAACGTCGCGCACCCGTAGGCGACCGAGGCCGTCACGGCGATCAGCCCGATGAGGTTGAGCCAGCCCGTGAAGAAGCCAGCCCTGGCGCCGCCCATCTTGCTGGCCCACCAGTAGATGCCACCCGACGTCGGGTAGGCGGAGACGAGCTCGGACATCGTGAACCCGATGAGCAGGATGAAGGCGGACACGATCGGCCAGCCCCACGAGATCGCGATGGGGCCGCCGTTGTTGAAGCCCTGCCCGAACGTGGTGAAGCACCCAGCCAGGATCGAGATGATGGAGAACGAGATCGCGAAGTTCGAGAAGCCGGACCAGGAGCGGTCGAGCTCCTGCTTGTAGCCGAGCTCGGCCAGCCGGCGCTCGTCGTCGGACAGTGATCGCACATCGGACACAGCAAGCTCCTAGTCCACGCAACGAAGGTGAGCGAATGCTTCACCCAGCGGACTGGACCTGTCAATGGTCCGAACGCAAACCATTCAGGTCGGCTCGTGGACCTGAGCGAACGGGGCGACCCCGGCGACCGGGCCGCCACGTCGGCGGCCCTGAGCGGCCGACTCAGACCAGGCGGGTCATCCAGCCCTGCGTGTCCTCGGCGCGGCCGTACTGGATGGCCAGGAGCTTCTCGCGGATCGCCCGGGTGACGTCGCCGTAGTCGACGCCGCCGCGGTGGTCGACCKAGCCGCCCTCCCAGCGCAGCTCGCCGACCGGGGTGACGGCCGCCGCCGTGCCGCACGCGAAGATCTCGACGATCTCGCCGCTGGCCGCGCCGTCCTTCCACTCCTGGATCGGGATGCGCCGCTCCTCCGGCTGCAGGCCGAGCCCCTTGGCCAGCTCGAGCACCGACGAGCGCGTGACGCCCTCGAGGATCGACCCGGTGAGCTCGGGGGTGATCAGGCGGTTGTCCCGGGTGACGAAGAAGAGGTTCATGCCGCCGAGCTCCTCGACGTAGGTGTGCGTCGAGGCGTCGAGGAACACGGCCTGGTCGCAGCCGTTCTCGATGCCCTCGAGCTGGCCGGCGAGGCTGGACGCGTAGTTGCCACCGCACTTCGCGGCGCCGGTGCCACCCTCGCCCGCCCGGGCGTAGTGGTTGGACAGCCACAGCGTCACGGGCTTGATGCCGCCGCTGAAGTAGGCGCCGGCCGGGGAGGCGATGACCGAGTAGGTCACCTCGTTGGCGGGGCGGACGCCGAGGAACGCCTCGGAGGCGTACATGAACGGCCGCAGGTAGAGGCTCTTCTCGGCGCCGTCGGTGGTGGTCGGGACCCAGGCCTGGTCGACCTCGACGAGCGCCCGGAGGGAGGCGATGAAGTCCTCCTCGGGCAGCTCGGGCAGGGTCATCCGGCGGGCACTGCGGATCATGCGCTGGGCGTTGGCCTCGGGGCGGAAGGTCCAGATCGAGCCGTCCGCGTGGCGGTACGCCTTCATGCCCTCGAAGATCTCCTGGGCATAGTGCAGGACCGCCGCCGAGGGCATCAGCTGGATCGGCCCGTATGCCGACACCTTGCCGTCGCCCCAGCCCTCACCCTTGCGCCACACGGCCGTGACCATGTGGTCGGTGAACGTGGTGCCGAACCCCGGGTTGGCCAGTACGGCCTCGCGCTCCGCGTCCGGCCGCGGGTCGCTGCGGCGGGTGACCTCGAAGGTCAGCGGGGCGGTGGTCTGGCTCATGGAGTCCTCCTGGTGGGTCACCCCTCGTCGGGGGCGGGGTTCCTCCTGCCGAGATTACCTGCCCGGCGTACCACCCGGGCAGGAGACGTCGGATGCAGCCAGTGGTCTAGAGGCGGTTCGCGATGGCGTCGCCGACCTCGGGGGTCGAGCGTACGGCCGTGCCGCGCTCGGCGAGGTCGGCGGCGACCGCACGCTCGACACGGGCGGCCTCCTCACCGCGACCGAGGTGCTCGAGCAGCATGCCGACCGACAGGATCGTCGCGGTGGGGTCGGCCTTGGCCTGACCGGCGATGTCGGGGGCCGAGCCGTGGACCGGCTCGAACATGCTGGGGGCGGTGCGCTCCGGGTTGATGTTGGCACTGGCCGCCAGCCCGATGCCGCCCACGATCGCCGCCGCGATGTCCGTGATGATGTCGCCGAACAGGTTGTCGGTGACGATCACGTCGAAGCGTCCCGGGTCCGTCGCCAGGAAGATCGTGGCCGCATCGACGTGCTGGTATGCCGTCGTGACCTCCGGGAACTCGGCACCCACCTCCTCGACGGTGCGGCGCCAGAGGTGGCCGGCGTGGGTGAGCACGTTGTGCTTGTGCACCAGCGTGAGGTGCTGGCGGGGGCGGGCCTGCGCACGGGCGAAGGCGTCGCGGACGACCCGCTCGACCCCGAAGCGCGTGTTGACGCTGACCTCGGTGGCGACCTCGTGGGCGGTGCCGACGCGCAGCGCCCCGCCGTTGCCGACGTAGGGACCCTCGGTGCCCTCGCGCACGACGACGAAGTCGATGCCGTCCGGCGCGACGCGCTCGACGGCGAGGGGGCTCTGGACCCCGGGGTACAGCCGGGCCGGCCGCAGGTTGACGTACTGCTCGAGCGCGAAGCGAAGCGGAAGCAGCACGCCCCGCTCGAGGACGCCGCTCGGCACGGTCGGGTCGCCGATGGCTCCGAGCAGGATCGCGTCGTGCCCGCGCAGCTCCTCGAGCACGGAGGGCGGCAGCGTCTCGCCGGTGGTGTGCCAGCGCCGCGCGCCGAGGTCGTAGTCGGTCGTGTGGAACTTGGTGCCGCTGCCTGCGGTCACGGCCTCCAGGACCTTCAGCCCCTCGGCGACCACCTCGGGGCCGATCCCGTCGCCACCGATGACGGCGAGGTTCACCGTGTCGGGCGCGGAGACGGTCGAGGTCGTGTCAGAGGGCATGCCTCCCAGACTAGAGACCGTCTTGCCATCCGAAACCCATGTCTCACATGACGAACGGCCCCGCGGCGGGTCGCCGGGGGCCGTTCGTCATGGACGCCTGTCGCGGCGTCCGGGACTGCGTGCGTCAGTCGTCGGAGTGACCCTGCTCGCGCAGGTCCATCGACTCCTGCAGTGCCTGACGTGCCTTTTCGGCCTCTTCGCTCATCTCGCCACTTCCTTCACGAATCTCCCTGTCACAGAACAGGGTCGGGGTCTGTTGGTTCCTGGGGGCCCCACCTGGGTTCCAGGGGGCCGCTGTCAGCCATGCACGCGGGATCTCCGCGGCGAGTTGGCTGACTACCGGAACTCGCCGCGGCGGATAAGAATCACGACCTGCCGCGTCATGCTTCGAGATTACGTGGACGTCCAACTATTCGAAACCGGTTTCCCACTCCCTGAGACGCCTCTGGACGTGGCGCGCATCACGCTGCTCGCTAGAGGGCGGCCTGGCTACTCAGGTCCGCCAGTAGGGCCTGCCTGCTACGAGTCACTCCGACACCCACCCGGACACACAGCTGCCGGTGGGTCCCCGGGGAGGGGACCCACCGGCATACCAGTGGTGAGGGGGCCGGGTCAGTCGTCGAGGTCGACGACGCGCACCTCGGCGCCCACCTCGGAGGCGATCTTGCCGAGCACGTCGGCCGGGATCCGGGTGTCGACCGTCAGGGTGACCAGCGCCTGGCCGCCCTGCTCCTTGCGGGCCACCTGCATGCCCGCGATGTTGATGTTGCTGTCGCCGAGCAGCTGGCCCACGGTGCCGATGACCCCGGGGCGGTCGACGTAGGTGAAGAACGCGAGGTGGTCGGCCAGCGGGACCTCGAGGTCGAAGCCGTTGACGCCCACGATCTTCTCGATGAGCCGCGGGCCGGTCAGCGTGCCCGCGATCGAGACGGTCGTGCCGTCGGCGAGGGTGCCGCGCAGGGTGGTGACGTTGCGGAAGTCCTCGGTGGCCGGGTCGGTCAGCAGCCGCACCTCGCAGCCGCGCTGCTCGGCGAGCAGCGGCGCGTTGACGTAGGTCACGGGGTCCTCGGTCACGTCGGTGAACAGGCCCTTGAGCGCGGCGAGCTTCCAGATCGACACGTCGTGCGCGGTGATCTCACCCTTGACGTCGACATCGAGCTGCACCGGCACCGACCCCGCGAGCGCGGTGAAGATGCGGCCGAGCTTCTCGACGAGGGCGATGCCCGGCCGGACCTCCTCGGGCACCGCACCACCGGACACGTTGACGGCGTCGGGGACGAGGTCGCCGCCCAGGGCCAGGCGCACGGACTTCGCGACGGCCACGCCGGCCTTCTCCTGGGCCTCCTCGGTGGAGGCGCCCAGGTGCGGGGTGACGACGACCGACTCGTGCTCGAACAACGGGCTCGAGGTGGTCGGCTCGGTCGCGAACACGTCGATGCCGGCACCAGCAACCCGGCCCTCGCGGATCGCCTCGGCGAGCGCGTCCTCGTCGACGATGCCACCGCGGGCGGCGTTGATGATGCGGACGGTGGGCTTGACCTTGGTCAGGGCGTCCTTGCCGATGAGGCCGAGGGTCTCGGGACTCTTGGGCAGGTGGACCGTGATGAAGTCGCTCTGCTCCAGGAGCTCGTCGAGCGTGACGAGCTGGGCTCCGAGCTGGCCGGCCCGCTGGGGCGAGACGTAGGGGTCGTAGGCGAGGATCTCGACGCCGAAGCCCTTGAGCCGCTCGGCGACGAGCTGACCGATACGACCGAAGCCGACGACGCCGACCTTCTTGTCGAGCAGCTCGACACCGCCGTACTTGCTGCGCTTCCAGGCCCCGCCCTTGAGGGCCTCGTTGGCCGGGGCGATGTTGCGGGCCGTCGCGAGCAGCAGCCCGACGGCGAGCTCGGCCGCCGAGGTGATGTTGGAGGTCGGGGCGTTGACGACCATGACTCCGGCCCGGGTGGCAGCCGGCACGTCGACGTTGTCGAGGCCGACGCCGGCGCGGGCGATGACCTTGAGGTTCTTCGCGGCGGCGATGGCCTCGGCGTCCATCTTGGTGGCCGAGCGGATGAGCACGGCGTCGACGTCGGCGAGGGCCGGCAGCAGGGCCTCGCGGGAGGCACCGTCGACGGTGCGGATCTCGAAGTCGGGCCCGAGGGCATCGATGGTCGCCGGCGAGAGCTCCTCGGCGATGAGGACGATCGGCTTGCTCACTGTGAGTCCTTGTCTGGGTCACTGATGGGGGTCCGGCACCACGCTGTGCCCGCGGTCAGCATACGGCGGCGCTCACCATGTGGATGCTCTGGCTCGACATGTGACACGCAGGTCACACCGGCGGCGAGCCGACGAGATGCCGCCCTGCTGCCTGACCACGAGGCGCGCCCCTCACGACGGGACGCCCCCGGCCGCGGTGCGGCGGGGGGCGTCCTGGGTCGGGTGTCAGCGTGCGGCGCTGCCCTCGACGTAGTCGGAGTCGGTCTCCTTGATCCAGCTCATGAGCTTGCGCAGCTCCTTGCCGGTCGCCTCGATGGGGTGCTGGGCCCCCTTCTCGCGCAACGCCTTGAACTCCGGCGCTCCGGCGTCCTGGTCATCGATGAAGCGCTTGGCGAACGCGCCGTTCTTGATGTCGGCGAGGACGGCCTGCATGTTCTCCTTGACGCTCGGGTCGATGACCCGCGGGCCGGACACGTAGTCGCCGTACTCGGCCGTGTCGGACACCGACCAGCGCTGCTTGGCGATGCCGCCCTCGACCATGAGGTCGACGATGAGCTTGAGCTCGTGCAGGCACTCGAAGTAGGCGACCTCGGGCTGGTACCCGGCCTCGACCAGCGTCTCGAAGCCGTACATCACCAGCTGCGAGGCGCCGCCGCAGAGCACCGACTGCTCCCCGAACAGGTCGGTCTCGGTCTCCTCGGTGAAGGTCGTCCTGATGCCACCCGCACGCAGGCCCCCGATGGCCTTCGCGTAGGACTTCGCGAGGTCCCAGGCGCTGCCACTCGCATCCTGCTCGACAGCGAGGAGCACGGGGACGCCACGGCCGTCGACGTACTCGCGGCGCACGAGGTGGCCGGGCCCCTTGGGGGCGACCATCAGCACGTCCGAGCCCGCCTCGGGCTTGATGTAGTCGAACCTGATGTTGAACCCGTGCCCAAAGAGGAGCGCAGCGCCCTCCTTGAGGTTGGGCTGGATCTCCTGGGCATAGACGGTGCGCTGCACCTGGTCGGGCGTGAGGATGACGACGAGGTCGGCCTCCTTCACGGCGTCACCGACCGAGGTGACCGTGAGCCCCTCGGCCGCTGCCTTGGCGCGGCTCTTGGACCCCTCGGCGAGCCCGACTCGGACGTCGACGCCGGAGTCGCGCAGGTTGAGCGCGTGGGCGTGGCCCTGGCTTCCGTAGCCGATGACGGCCACCTTGCGGCCCTGGATCACGCTCAGGTCTGCGTCGTCGTCGTAGAACATCTCGGCCACGTCGGCCAACTCCTTCGGTTGTGTGCTTGCGTTGCGGTTCAAGGGTGGTGCTGGGTTGGTAAGTCGCGCAGTCGCCTGCGCGGCCGTGGGGGCTCAGGCGCTGCGCAGGGCCCGGTCGGTGATCGAGCGCGAGCCGCGGCCGATCGCGACCATGCCGGACTGGACGAGCTCCTTGACGCCGAACGGCTCGACGACCTCGAGGAAGGCGGCCAGCTTGTCGCGGTTGCCGGTCACCTCGATCGTCAACGTGTCGCTGGCGACGTCGACGACCTTGGCGCGGAACAGCTGCACGGTCTCGAGGACGTGGCTGCGGCTGTGGATGTCGGTGCGGACCTTGACCAGCAGGATCTCGCGCTGGACGGAGGCAGTGGGCTCGAGCTCGACGACCTTGAGCACCTCGATCAGCTTGTTGAGCTGCTTGGTGACCTGTTCGAGCGGGAGCGCGTCGACGTCGACCACCACCGTCATGCGCGAGATCTCGGGGTGCTCGGTCGGGCCCACCGCGAGGGAGTCGATGTTGAACCCGCGCCGGGAGAACAGCGCCGCGATGCGGGCGAGGACGCCGGGCTTGTTCTCGACGAGGACCGACAGGGTGTGCTTGCTCATCGCCATCAGTTTCCGTCCTTGTCCGCGTCCTCGGGCTGCTCGGTGGCCTCGTCCTCTTCGCGGTCCCACTGCGGCGCCGTGTCCTTGGCGACCTGGATGGCGTCGTTGCTGACGCCTGCGGGCACCATCGGCCAGACCATCGCGTCGCGGTGGACCACGAAGTCGACGATCACGGGGACGTCGTTGATCTCCATGGCCTTCTCGATGGTCGCGTCGATGTCCTCGGGGCGCTCGCACCGCAGTCCCACGCAGCCATAGGCCTCAGCGAGCTTGACGAAGTCCGGGATCCGGCTGCCGACCGAGGTGTGCAGGTCGGTGTTGGAGTAGCGCTCGTTGTAGAAGAGGGACTGCCACTGGCGCACCATGCCCAGGCTGCTGTTGTTGATGATCGCGACCTTGATCGGGATGTTGTTGATGACGCAGGTCGCGAGCTCCTGGTTGGTCATCTGGAAGCAGCCGTCGCCGTCGATGGCCCAGACCGTGCGGTCGGGCTGGGCGACCTTGGCACCCATGGCGGCGGGCACGGCATACCCCATCGTCCCGAGCCCACCGGAGTTGAGCCACGCGTTGGGGCGCTCGTACTGGACGAACTGCGCCGCCCACATCTGGTGCTGGCCGACGCCGGCGACGTAGATCGACTCGGGTCCGCTGATCGCACCGATGCGCTCGATGACCTGCTGCGGCGCCACGGTCTCACCTCCCTCGGGCGTGGTGTAGCCCAGGGGGAAGGTGGCCTTCCAGCCAGCGGTCTGCTGCCGCCAGGCGTCGTAGCTGCCGGCCCTGCCCGCTTCGATGTCCGCACCCACGGCCGCGATGAGGTCGGCGATGACCTCCTTGACGTCACCGACGATCGGCACGTCCGCGACGCGGTTCTTGGAGATCTCGGCGGGGTCGATGTCGGCGTGGATGACCTTGGCGTCAGGGGCGAACGTCGACAGCTGACCGGTCACCCGGTCGTCGAACCGGGCCCCCAGCGTGATGAGCAGGTCGGACTTCTGCAGCCCGGTCACGGCGGCGACCGAGCCGTGCATGCCCGGCATGCCCAGGTGCAGCGGGTGGCTGTCGGGGACGGAGCCGCGCGCCATGAGGGTGGTGACGACCGGGATCTGGGTGAGCTCGACGAACTCGCGCAGGAGGTCGGACGCGCCACCGCGCACCACGCCCCCGCCGACGTAGAAGATCGGGCGCGACGCCTGCGAGATCAGCCGGGCGGCCTCGCGGATCTGCTTGCTGTGCGGGCGGGCGACGGGGCGGTAGCCGGGCAGGTCGAACTTCGGCGGCCAGGAGAACGTGGTCCGCGCCTGCAAGGCGTCCTTGGCGATGTCGACGAGGACCGGGCCGGGTCGTCCTGTCGCGGCGATGTGGAAGGCCTCGGCGATGACACGCGGGATCTGGGAGGCGTCGGTCACGAGGTAGTTGTGCTTGGTGATCGGCATCGTGATGCCGCGGATGTCGGCTTCCTGGAAGGCATCCGTGCCGATGGAGGCCGAGCTGACCTGACCCGTGATCGCGACGATCGGGACGGAGTCCATGTAGGCGTCGGCGATCGCGGTGACCAGGTTGGTCGCGCCGGGGCCGGACGTCGCCATGCAGACCCCGACCTTGCCGGTGGCGCTGGCGTACCCCTCGGCCGCGTGGCCGGCCCCCTGCTCGTGGCGAACGAGGATGTGGCGGACCTTGACCGAGTCCAGCAGCGGGTCGTAGGCAGGCAGGATCGCGCCGCCCGGGATGCCGAAGACCGTGTCGACGTCCATGGCCTCGAGCGAGAGCACGAGGCTCTGCGCGCCGGTCACCGACTGCGGTGCCGGAGGGGTCTTGGCCCGTGCCTGCTGGGCCACCTGCGAGGGGCTGGGGGTCGGTGTCGACCGTGCGTCGCTCACTTCACTACCGCTTTCGGATCTGCCGTGGTCGGGTCACTGGGTCTGCTCGGGTCTGCTCGGGTCTGCTCGGGTCTGCTCGGGTCTGCGTGCTGCATCTGCTCATGAAAAAACCCTCCAGTCCTGCGGTGAGGACAGCGGAGGGCGGCGCGCGGGCTCTGGTGCTGGAGGGCCTGCGCGCTAGGGAAGTACGAGAATTCGTGCCACACGAGCACTCTCCCGTCCCGTCCGCCGCGTGTCAACGGGCGAGACGGCCGGTCCCACGATCCGGACCTGTCGTCTCGGTCACAGGACGCTGCCGGCGGCTGTTGCCGCGCGGACGGCGGCTGTTGCCGCGCTGCGGGCGGCTGTTGCCGCGCTGCGGGCGGCTGTTGCCGCCAGGCCCGGGCGCGCGGATACTCCGGTCCATGGAGCCCCGCGCCCAGCAGCTCGTCATACCCGCTGCATATGGCGCGCCCACCGAGCTGCTGCCCTGGGCGCCGGTCTCGACCGCGCTCATGACCTCGCTGCGGTACTGGCTGGGCACGGTGCGCCCGGACGGGCGCCCCCACACGGTGCCCGTCGACGGGCTCTGGGTCGACGACACGCTCGTCGTGGGTGGCGACCGCGACACGGTCCACTCGCGCAACCTCGAGGCCACTCCCGCCGTCACCGTCCACCTGCCCGACGCGGACACCCCGACCATCGTCGAGGGGGTCGCGCAGTGGCTCACTCCACCGGAGCGACAGGCGCGCTCGCTCGCGGCGGCCTCGAAGGCCAAGTACGGCTACGCCCCGCCGGCCGCGGCGTTCCGGGCCGGCGTCTGGCAGGTGCGGCCGCACGCGGTGCTGGCCTGGACCGACATCACGCGCGACGCGACCCGCTTCACCTTCGGCTAGGTCGGCCACGGCGCACCCTCACCCGGTCGCGCTCAGCCGCAGACCGCGCCGCCGCTGGCGCTGCCGACCAGCTTGCGGTACTTGGCCAGCACGCCGCGCGGGTACTTCGACTCCGGCGGCACGAAACCTTCGGCGCGCCGGGCCAGCTCGGCCTCGTCGACGTGGACGTCCAGCACACCGTTCGCCACGTCCAGCGTGATGCGGTCGCCGTCCCGGACGAAGGCGATGGGTCCACCGTCGACCGCCTCGGGTGCCACGTGCCCGACGCACAGACCGGTGGTCCCGCCGGAGAAGCGGCCGTCGGTGAGCAGCAGGACGTCCTTGCCCAGGCCTGCGCCCTTGATCGCGCCGGTGACCGCGAGCATCTCGCGCATGCCGGGACCGCCCTTGGGCCCCTCGTAACGGATGACGACGACGTCCCCGGCCTTCAGTGACCCCTCGGCCACCGCGTCCATCGCGGCGCGCTCGCCGTCGAAGACCCGGGCCGTGCCCTCGAACACGTCGGAGTCGAAGCCGGCCGACTTCACGACGGCGCCCTCGGGCGCCAGCGTCCCCTTGAGGACCGTGATCCCGCCGGTCCGGTGGATCGGCTCGCTCATGGCGCGCACGACCTTGCCGTCGACGTCGGGCGGCGCGATGTGGGCGAGGTTCTCGGCCATGGTCTTGCCAGTGACCGTGAGGCAGTCACCGTGCAGCAGGCCTGCGTCGAGCAGCGCCCGCATGACGACGGGCACTCCCCCGACCCGGTCGATGTCGGTCATGACGTACTGCCCGAACGGCTTCACGTCGGCCAGGTGCGGCACCTTCGCGCCGACGCGGACGAAGTCGTCGAGGGTGAGGTCGACCTCGGCCTCGTGGGCGATCGCGAGCAGGTGCAGCACCGCGTTCGTCGAGCCGCCGAAGGCCATGACGACGGCGATGGCGTTCTCGAAGGCCTCCTTGGTCATGATGTCCCGCGCGGTGATGCCTCGACGGAGCAGCCCGACGACGGCTTCGCCGGACTTGCGGGCGAACCCGTCACGCCGGCGGTCGGTCGCGGGCGGTGCCGCTGACCCGGGCAGGGACATCCCGATGGCCTCGGCGACGGAGGCCATCGTGTTGGCGGTGTACATGCCGCCACAGGCACCCTCGCCCGGGCAGATGGCCCGCTCGATCGCGTCGACGTCCGCCCGGGACATCAGCCCCGCGGCACACGCGCCCACGGCCTCGAACGCGTCGATGATCGTGACGGTCCGCTCGGAACCGTCGGAGAGCTTGGCGATCCCCGGGAGGATCGACCCGGCATACAGGAACACGCTGGACAGGTCGAGGCGGGCGGCGGCCATGAGCATCCCGGGCAGCGACTTGTCGCAGCCCGCGAGCAGGACCGAGCCGTCGAGCCGCTCGGCGTTCATGACGGTCTCGACCGAGTCGGCGATGATCTCGCGGCTCACCAGCGAGAAGTGCATGCCCTCGTGGCCCATCGAGATGCCGTCGCTGACGGAGATGGTGCCGAACTCGAGCGGGTAGCCCCCCGCCGCGTGGACGCCGTCCTTGACGGCCTTGGCCAGCCGGTCGAGCGACAGGTTGCAGGGCGTGATCTCGTTCCACGAGCTGGCCACGCCGATCTGCGGCTTCACCCAGTCGTCGTCACCCATGCCCACGGCGCGAAGCATGCCGCGCGCGGCGGTCTTCTCGATGCCGTCGGTGACGTCGCGGCTGCGCGGCTTGATGTCGACGCCCTTGCTGGCGCCGTGCTCGGTGGTCGTCATGGCGGCAGTCTAGGAGCCGGGTCCACAGGATGGGACGCCGGTCTCACGTGGCAAACCGGCGCCCACGCGCCAACGCCGCGGCGTCATCCGCGTGAGGTGTGGCAGCGGTCGAGGGTTGCGGTGCCGTGGTCGAGTGCGTGCCACGGGCCGGCGTACCGCAGGACTGCCACGGTCGACGTCGGGAAGCCCGCGGCGAGGCACTCGTGCGCCTGGGACGAGCCGTCGCCGTCGGACAGCGCGCTGGCCAGCATCGCCATCGTCGGGTTGTGGCCGACGACCATCACGACCTGGGCCTCGGCGGCCGACTCGCGGATCAGCTGCAGGACTGCCTGCTCGCCGCCGGAGTAGACGCCGGGGTCGTACTCGACCGTCTCGCCGCAGGCACCACCCTCGGCAGCGGCGCTCCAGGTCTGGCGCGTGCGGGTCGAGGTGGAGCAGAGCACCAGCTCGGCGCCGAGCTCGTGCTCGTGCAACCAGCGGCCGGTCTCCCGCGCGTCGCGCATGCCCCGAGGGGTCAGCTCGCGCTCGTGGTCGGGCTTGCCGAGGACCTGCTCCGCCTTGGCGTGACGGAAGAGGATGAGCACCTTGTCATCGCTGGCGAGGGTCATGCTTCGAGCATGGACCTGTTGCCCCGGAACAACCAGTCTTGACTTCCCCGTCGGCGGCGCGGACTCACCGTCGGCAGTCTTGACTTCCCCGTCGCGGCCCGGACCTCCCGCCGCGATGCGGCCCGCCCGCAGTTCGCGACGACGAGAGCCCGCTAGCCTCGGGGCACCACGAAGGGGTGGACGCTGACCGCGACCCGGCACAGCCGCATACCCCTCCCGAAACGCGAGGTGACCACCACCATGGCCAGCGGACTCCACGCGGACCTGCCCTCCCCTGGGCTGGTCGACGCCGTCTCCCCCGTGCCGGCTGACCGTGCCTGGCTGGACGAGGCCGTCCGGCGCATCCGGGCCGACGCCAACCGCAGCGCCGACACCCACCTCGTGCACGTGCCGATCCCGGGGCTGCCCGAGGTCGACCTGTACCTCAAGGACGAGTCCACCCACCCCACGGGCAGCCTCAAGCACCGGCTCGCGCGCTCGCTGTTCCTCTATGCCCTGTGCAACGGCGAGCTGCACGAGGGCACGACCGTCATCGAGGCCTCGAGCGGCTCGACCGCGGTGAGCGAGGCGTACTTCGCGCGGATGCTCGGGCTGCCGTTCATCGCCGTCATGGTCGCGACCACGAGCCCGGAGAAGATCGCCCTCATCGAGCGCGAGGGCGGGCGGTGCCACCTCGTCGCGGATGCCTCCGAGGTCTATGACGTCGCGCGGCGGCTGGCCGACGAGCGGGGTGGGCACTACCTCGACCAGTTCACCTTCGCCGAGCGGGCCACCGACTGGCGGGGCAACAACAACATCGCCGAGTCGATCTTCGAGCAGATGGCCCTCGAGCGGCACCCCGTGCCGTCCTGGGTCGTCGTCGGCGCCGGGACCGGCGGCACCAGTGCGACCATCGGACGGTTCGTGCGCTACCGCGGGCTGGCCAGCCAGGTGTGCGTCGTCGACCCGGAGAACTCGGCGTTCCTGCCCGCCTTCCGTGGCGACGACGCCGGGGTCAGCGCCGCGTGCGGGTCACGCATCGAGGGCATCGGGCGGCCTCGGGTCGAGCCCAGCTTCGTGCCGACGGTCGTGGACCGGATGATGCTCATCCCCGACGCCGCCTCGGTGGCGGCCATGCGCTTCCTCACCGAGCGGACCGGGCTGCGCGCCGGCGCCTCGACGGGCACCAACCTCTACGGCGCCCTCCGGCTCGCCTGCGAGCTGGGCCAGCGGGGTGAGCAGGGCAGCATCGTCTCGCTGCTGTGCGACGGGTCGGAAAGGTATGCCGGGACGTACCGCAACGACGCCTGGCTCACCGAGCGCGGGTGGGACCTCGAACCGCACCGCTCCGTGCTGACCCGGGCCTGGGACGACGGCGTCTGGAGCGAGTAGGGAGCGGTCAGCCGCCGGAGACGGCGTTGATGACGTGCACGGTGGACGTCGGCGTCACTGGCGTCTCAACCCCGCCAGCGCGCTTGGCGTCCTCGCCGTCGACGAACACGTTGACGTGCCGGCGGATCTCACCCCGCTCGTCGCGCACCCGGGACGCCAGGATCGGCCACGGCTCGAAGGCCCGGTCGAGCAGCTCGGCGAGGGTGGCTTCGGACGACAGCTCGACGGGCAGCTCGGCGGCCCCCTCGGCGAGGTCGCGCAGCAGGCCGGGCAGGACGACGCGAGCGGTCACGGGAGGGTGACCGCTCGGACGCACAGGACGTCGGGCAGCTGCTCGGCGATGCGGGAGAACGACTCGCCACCGTCGGTCGAGGCGTAGACCTCGCCGTTGCGGGTGCCGACGTACAGGCCCGGCTGCTCGTGGGTGTCGGTGCCGGCCGCATCGCGCAACACGTTGGTGAAGCTCGGCGACGGCAGGCCGTTGGACTGGGTGGTCCAGGTGGCACCGGCGTCGTCGGTGCGCTGCACCTGCAGGGTGGCGTCGGGCGGGATGCGTTCGCCGTCGGAGGCGATCGGGACCAGCCAGACCGAGTCGCCCCGGGCGGGGTTGGCGACCGCGGTCATGCCGAAGTTGGTCGGCAGGCCCTGCTCGATCGAGGTCCAGGTCTCGCCGTCGTCGTCGGAGCGGTAGACGCCCTTGTGGTTCTGGGCGTAGAGCCGGGTCGCGGTGGCAGAGTCACGGGCGACCTTGTGGACGCACTGACCGAACTCGGGCCACTCGTCGTGGGGCAGGAAGTACGCGTGGATGCCCTTGTTGCCCGGCTGCCAGGACGTGCCACCGTCGCGGGTGTTGTAGACGCCGCCGGTGCTCATCGCGACGAGCAGGCGGCTCGGGTCGGCAGGGCTGGGCAGCACGGTGTGGATCGCTCCCCCGCCGAAGCCCTCACCCCACTCGGGACGGTGCGGGTGCTCCCAGAGGCCACGGTTGAGCTCGAAGGTCTCGCCGCCGTCGGCGCTGCGCCACAGCCCCTGTGGCTCGGTGCCCGCCCAGACCACCTGGGGGTCGTGCGGGTCCGCGACCAGCTGCCAGGTGGCCTTGAGCGCCGTGTCGGTGTCGTCGGGGAACTTGATGGAGCCCTCGGGGTGCTCGACCCACGTCGCGCCGAGGTCGTCGGAGTGCTGCAGCGAGGGCCCCCAGTGCGAGGACCGGAACCCCACCAGCAGCCGCGGCGCCTCGCGTCTGGTGTCGAACAGCAGCGACAGCACCTCGCTCATGAGGAAGTGCGGCCCCTCGGCCCGCCACTCGCGGCGGTCCTCACTGCGGGCCAGCCAGAGCCCCTTGCGTGTCCCGATCCCGACGATGGTCTCGCTCATGGCCCCCAGCATGGCACCGACCGCTGACGGTGGCACGCGTCACCATGGAGCCATGCCCGGCTCCACGCACGCCGCCGACCGCGACCACCAGGACTTCGTCGACGAGTTCGACGGCACCGACCTCGACCTGTCGGTGTGGGTCCCGCACTACCTCCCGCAGTGGAGCTCACGCGCCGAGAGCGCCGCCACGTATGCCGTGCGCGACTCCTGCCTGCACCTCACCATCCCGCCCGAGCAGGGTCTCTGGTGCCCGGGTGACCACGACCCACTGCGGGTCTCGGGCGTGCAGTCCGGGGTCTTCTCCGGCCCGGTGGGCAGCACCGTCGGCCAGCAGCCGTCACACGACGGCGCCGTGGTGCGGGAGGCCCAGGAGACGATGTGGGGGTGGACCCCACGGTTCGGGCGCCTGGCGATGCGGGCCCGCATGGACCTCTCGCCCCGCTCGATGGCGGCCTGGTGGCTGGTCGGGCTCGAGGACCAGCCCGAGCGCAGTGGTGAGCTGTGCGTGGTCGAGGTGTTCGGCGACGCGCTCACCCCCGACGGGGCGGCAGTGGGCGCCGGGGTGCACCCGTTCCGCGACCCCCGGCTGCTCGACGACTTCGCGGCGCCCCGCGTGGCGGTCGACGTGAGCCGCTTCCACACCTACGAGCTCGACTGGTCGCCCGACGGTGCCCGCTTCCTCGTCGACGGTGAGGTCGTGCGCAGTGTCGACCTCGTCCCCGACTACCCGATGCAGTCCATGGTCGCCGTCTTCGACTTCCCCGAGCGAGCCACCCCCGGCGACCGGGCCGAGGCCGCCCACGTCCCGGCCCTCGTCGTGGACCGGATCGGCACCAGCTTGCACCGCTAGACCAGGTTGCGCAGCGGCCTCCCGGCAGCGAACGCCCCCAGCTGCTCCTGCAGCAGGCGCACCGCGCGCGGCACGAAGGCCGTCGAGGCGCCACCCACGTGCGGCGTGATGAGGACGCCGGGGGCAGACCACAGCGGGTGGTCGCCCGGCAGCGGCTCAGGGTCGGTGACGTCCAGGGCGGCCCGGATCCGACCGGCCTCCGCGTGGCGGACGAGGGCGGCGGTGTCGACGACCCCACCGCGGGCGACGTTGACCAGCAGGGCACCGTCGGGCATGGCGGCCAGGAACTCGTCGTCCACGAGCCCGGCCGTCGAGCTGCTCAAGGGCACCACCACGATGATGACGTCGTGCGCCGGCAGCAGGCTCGGCAGCTCGTCGACGCCGTGCACCGACGCGACCAGCTCGTCCCCCGCCCGCGGGCGGCTCGCGACCGCGGTCACCGTCACCTCGAAGGGCGTGAGCCGAGCTGCGATGGCGCGGCCGATCGAGCCATAGCCCAGGACCAGCACGCGCTTGTCCGCCAGCGCCTGGTGGAACGACGTCGTCGGCAACCAGGTGCGATCCCGTTGTGCCACAACGAAGTCCGGCACGCTGCGCAACGAGGCCAGGCACAGCGTGACAGCCAGCTCGGCGGTCGAGGCGTCGTGGACACCAGCAGCATTCGCGAGCCTGGCACCCTCGGGCAGGACCGGCTGCACCGTCTCGTAACCTGCAGTCAACAGCTGGACCAGCTCGACCTGAGGCACCAGCGACAGCCGGTGGACCAGGTCGCCGGCGCCCATGTACGGAGGCACCACCACACGCACCTCGTCGGCTCGGTCCGGCGCTGCGGTCATGTCCCACACCGCCAGCTCGAGGCCGCTGATCGGCCCCACCCGGTCGACCCAGTCACGTCCCGGCAGCGTCACGAGCGTCATGCCCGTCACGCTATCCCGGCGACCACCACGCACCCCAGCCGCGGGTGTGCCACCCTCGACCAGTGGGCGCCATCACGATCCCCATCCTCCCCAGCCGGGACTTCGACGCGACGGCCGCCTTCTGGTCGCCGTTCGACTTCGCCGAGATCGGACGGTGGGAGCGGGAGTACCTCATCCTGCGACACGAGGACCTCGCCATCGAGCTGCACTTCTGGCACGACGCCACCGTCGACAGGTGGACCAACGACGTGGCCTGCTACATCCGGTTCGACACGCCCGACGAGGCCGTGGCCTGCCATGCGGCGTGGGCGGGAGTCGCGGTCCCCGAGCCGGCCAGCATGAGCGCACCCGAGCTCGAGGACTGGGGAGCGGTGGAGTTCCACATCATCGACGTCCACGGCAACCTCGTCCGGCTCGGCGGATTCCCGCCCCGCTGAGCACCGTCCAGCGCCGGGCCGTCGAGGGGGTGGGGCTGCCAGGGCAGCCCCACCCCCTCGATGACCTCCTCGTCACCTCCCGTGTCGTCACGCACAATGGGGTATGCCGCGCGCTCGGGGACACCGCCGACCGGCCCTGTGGGGCGCCGTGCTCGCGATGGGCCTGGGGGTCAGTGCCTGCACCGACCCCGGCTCGGACGCCGAGCCCTCGACGAGTGCGCGCATCTCTGCTCCGTCGACCACCCCCTCGCCGTCCACGACGTCCTCGCCGCCGTCGTCGACCACCTCCTCGAGCCCGACGACCGCCCCCACGACGTCGACCGTGAGCGCCACCCTCGCGCGCAACCTCGACGTGCCCTGGGCGGTGGCCTTCCTGCCCGACGGGACTGCCCTCGTGACGCTTCGCGACAGGGCCGAGCTGCTCCACGTCCGCCCGGGCCAGGCACCCCGCGTCCTCGGGACCATCCCGGGCGTCGACCCGGACGGCGAGGGAGGGCTGCTGGGGGTCGCCGTGTCACCCACCTTCGCCAGTGACCACCGGGTCTTCGTCTACTTCACGGCGGCTCGGGACAACCGGGTCGCGCGGCTCACCTTCACCGGCGGCTCGGCGAGCGAGGCGAAGCCGATCCTCACCGGCATACCCAAGGCGGGGAACCACAACGGCGGGCGCCTGGCCTTCGGTCCCGACGGGTTCCTCTATGCCACCACGGGCGACGCCTCGCGCTCGGACCGTGCGCAGGACAAGGGGTCGCTCGGCGGCAAGATCCTGCGGATCACCCAGGACGGCAAGCCCGCCCCCGGCAACCCCTTCGGAGACTCCCCCGTCTGGAGCCTCGGGCACCGCAACGTGCAGGGCATCGCCTGGGCGCCGGACGGGACGATGTACGCCAGCGAGTTCGGCCAGAACACCTGGGACGAGCTCAACCGGATCGTCCCCGGACACAACTACGGCTGGCCCGAGGTCGAGGGCAGGGCGGGTCGACGCGGCTTCGACGACCCGCTGGCTCAGTGGGCCACCGCCGACGCCTCCCCGAGCGGCATCGCCGTGGCCGATGGCGCGGTCTGGATGACTGCCCTGCGCGGTGAGTCGATGTGGCGTATCCCGTTGTCGGGCAACAGGATAGGGAAACCGCAGCGGCTCCTGCACGGCGAGTTCGGGCGGCTGCGGGACGTCGTGCACGCACCCGACGGGCGGCTGTGGTTCCTCACGAGCAACACGTTCCGAGGCACCCCGGCCAAGGGCGACGACCGACTGGTCGCGCGCCCGCCGGATGCCTTCGCCTGAGCGACCCCGTCGTCAGCAGGGCACGCAACGGCTACCTTGACGAGCAGCGCGACCAGCGCGGCCGTCACGGTCGCCGTCGCCCGGGAGAAAGGTATGGGCATGTCAGCAGTTGACGAGATCCTGTCGTCGGTCGACCTGGACCAGCTCGCACAGCAGGTCGGCGCCGATCGCGCGGAGGTGGAGCAGGCAGCGCGCACGACCTTGCCGGCGCTGCTCGGCGGCTTGCAGGCCAACGCCGCAGACCCCTCGGGCGCGCAGTCGCTCACCGAGGCACTGGGGCAGCACGACGGTTCGCTGGTCGAGGGTGGGGTCGACCTCGCCCAGGTGGACCCCAACGACGGCGAGCGCATCGCCCAGCACATCTTCGGCGACAACCGTGAGCAGGTCGTCAACCAGCTCGGCGGTGTCGGGGGCACGGCCAGCAAGGGCATCGTCGCCAAGCTGCTGCCGATCCTTGCCCCGATCGTCCTGTCGTGGCTGGCCGGCAAGGTCCTCGGCGGCGGTGGCGGCGCAGGGCAGCCCGGCCAGTCGACCGGCTCGTCCGGCGCCCCCGGCGGTGGGCTGGGCGACGTGCTCGGTCAGGTCCTCGGCGGCGCCACCAAGGGCAGCCAGTCCGGGGGCGTCGACACCGGGTCGATCATCAGCGACGTGCTCGGGGGCCTGCTCGGCGGCGGCCGCCGCTGACACCCCGCACACCAGACGCGCCGAGGGCGTGTGCCCGGGCCGGACCCGGCACACGCCCTCGTGCTTGCGTGGGAGAGCCTCAGGCCAGCTTGGCGAGGATCAGCTCGCGCGCCCTGCCGGCGTCGGCCTGCCCCTTCATCTCCTTCATGACCTGGCCGATGAGGGCACCGGCGGCCTGCACCTTGCCGTCGCGGACCTTCTGGGCGACGTCGGGGTTGGCCTCGATGACCTTGTCGACGGCCGCCTCGAGGGCACCGTCGTCCTGGACGAGCTCGAGCCCCCGGGCGTCGGCGACCTGCGCCGGACCACCCTCACCCGCGATGACCCCCTCGAGGACCTGACGGGCCATCGAGTCGTTGAGCCGGCCAGCCTTGACCAGGCCGTCGAGCTCGGCGATGTGCGCAGGGGTCACGCCGAACTCCTCGACCGACCTGCCCTCGACGTTCGCGCGCCGGGCCAGCTCACCGGTCCACCACTTCCGCGCACCGGCCGGGGTGGCTCCCGCCGCGACGGTCTGCTCGATGAGCTCGACGGCACCGGCGTTCATGACGTCGCGCATCTCGAGGTCGCTGTAGCCCCAGTCGGCCTGGAGTCGCCTGCGGCGCTGGGCCGGTGGCTCGGGCAGGGTGCCGCGCAGTGCCTCGACGGTCTCGGCGGTCGGGGCGACGGGCACGAGGTCGGGCTCGGGGAAGTAGCGGTAGTCGTCCGCGTCGGACTTCTCGCGCCCGCTCGTCGTGACCCCCGTGTCCTCGTGCCAGTGGCGCGTCTCCTGGAGGATCTTGTCGCCCTTGTCGAGGATCGCCGCGTGCCGCGTGATCTCGTAGCGGACCGCGCGCTCGACGCTGCGCAGCGAGTTCACGTTCTTGGTCTCGGTGCGGGTGCCCAGCGGCACGGCGTCCTGGTCCTGCCCGTCCGCGGCCCGCGGACGCAGCGAGACGTTGGCGTCACAGCGCAGCGAACCCTGCTCCATCTTGACGTCGGAGACGCCAAGGGCGCGCAGCAGGTCGCGCAGGGCGCCGACATACGCCTTGGCGACCTCGGGCGCACGCTCGCCGGCACCCGTGAGCGGCTTGGTGACGATCTCGATGAGCGGGATGCCGGCCCGGTTGTAGTCGACCAGCGAGTAGTCGGCGCCGTGGATGCGACCGGTGGAGCCGCCGACGTGCAGCGACTTCCCGGTGTCCTCCTCCATGTGGGCGCGCTCGATCGCGACGCGGTAGGTGGTGCCGTCGTCGAGGTCGACGTCCATGAAGCCGTTGAACGCGATCGGCTCGTCGTACTGCGACGTCTGGAAGTTCTTCGGCATGTCCGGGTAGAAGTAGTTCTTCCGGGCGAACCGGCACCATGAGGCGATCTCGCAGTTCAGCGCCAGGCCGATGCGGATCGCCGACTCGACGGCCGTGGCGTTGACCACGGGCAGCGCGCCGGGCAGGCCGAGGCAGACGGGGCAGACCTGGCTGTTGGGCTCGGCGCCGAAGCCGGTGGCGCACCCGCAGAACATCTTGGTCGCCGTGTTGAGCTCGACGTGGACCTCGAGACCCATCACGGGGTCGTAGCGCTCGAGCGCCTCGTCATAGTCGACGATCTCGTCGGGACCGGCGGTCGTGGTTCCTGCTGCGTTCGACATCAGAGTCCCTTCGCGAGCTCGGGGGCCTGGGCCAGCAACGGGCCGCCCCACTTCTGGGTCAGCATCTTCTCGAGGGCGGAGCCGACGCCGTAGAGGCGCTCGTCGGCCATCGCCGGGGCGAGGATCTGGATGCCGGTGGGCAGCCCGTCCTCGTCGGCGAGGCCGCTCGGCAGGGACATGCCCGGCACCCCGGCGAGGTTGGCCGGGATCGTCGCCACGTCCTGGAGGTACATCGACATGGGGTCGTCGAGCTTGTCGCCCAGCCGGAACGCCGTCGTGGGCGCCGTCGGGCTCACGAGCACGTCGACCTGGGCGAACGCCGCCGCGAAGTCGTTCGCGATCAGCTGGCGGACCTTCTGGGCCTGGCCGTAGTAGGCGTCGTAGTAGCCGCTGGACAGGGCGTAGGTGCCCAGGATGATGCGGCGCTTGACCTCGTCGCCGAACCCGGCGTCGCGCGTCGCGGCCATGACCTGCTCGGCGCTCGGGTCGTCGACACCCTCGGGGAGGACCCGCAGGCCGTAGCGCATGCCGTCGAACTTCGCGAGGTTGGACGACGCCTCGCTCGGCAGGATCAGGTAGTAGGCCGCCAGCGCGTAGTCGAAGCTGGGGCACGACACCTCGACGACCTCGGCGCCGGCCTCCTGGAGCAGCGCGACGGACTCGTCGAACCGGGCCCGCACCCCCGCCTGGTAGCCCTCGCCGCCGAGCTCCTTGATGACGCCGACCCGCAGGCCGGAGACGTCGGCGCGGCGGGCCGCCTCGACGAGGGCCGGGACCGGGGCGTCGATGGAGGTGGAGTCCATCGGGTCGTGCCCGCCGATGACCGAGTGCAGGAGCGCCGCGTCGAGGACGCTGCGGGTGCACGGACCGGCCTGGTCGAGGCTGGACGCGAGCGCCACGAGGCCGTAGCGGGAGACCCCGCCGTAGGTCGGCTTGACGCCGACGGTGCCGGTGACCGAGGCCGGCTGGCGGATCGACCCACCGGTGTCGGTGCCGATGGCCAGCGGGGCCTCGTAGGCCGCCACCACGGCGGAGGAGCCACCGCCGGACCCGCCGGGGATGCGCGTGAGGTCCCACGGGTTGTGGGTGGGGCCGTAGGCCGAGTGCTCGGTGGAGGAGCCCATCGCGAACTCGTCCATGTTGGTCTTGCCGAGGATCGGCATGCCGGCCGCCTTGAGGCGGGCGACGACAGTCGCGTCGTAGGGCGGGATCCAGCCCTCCAGGATCTTGGAGCCGCAGGTCGTCGGCAGGCCCTGGGTCGCCATCACGTCCTTGACGGCGATGGGCACCCCGGCGAGGACGTGCAGGTCGTCGCCGGCGGCTCGGCGCTCGTCGACGGCCCGGGCCGCGGCCAGCGCGCCCTCAGCGTCGACGTGGAGGAAGGCGTGCACGTCGCCGTCGACCGCCGCGATGCGGTCGAGGTGGGACCGGACGACCTCCACGGAGCTGACTTCGCGGGTGTCGAGGGCATGGGCGAGCTCCGCGGCGCTGGAGCGGGTGAGGTCGGGGTTCACGAGGGGTCCTTGGTCTGTCGGCAGGGAGCTGAGCTCAGTCTTCGGCGAGGATGCGCGGCACGGAGAAGCGCTGCTGCTCCTGGGCCGGGGCGCCCGAGAGCGCCGCGGCGGCGCCGAGGGACGGGCGCACCTCGTCGGGACGGGTCACGTTGGTGAGCGGCATCGGGTGCGACATCGGCTCGATGTCGTCGGCCGCCACCTCCTGGACCTTCGCGACGGACTCGAGGATGACGCCCAGCTCTCCGACCATGCGGTCGAGCTCGGCGTCGGACAGGTCGATGCGGGCGAGGCCGGCGAGGTGCGCGACGTCGTCCCGGGACAGTGCGGACATGCCCGCCAGTCTAGGGGCGTGTGATCGACGACTCGTTCCGGCCGTACCCGCCCCGATCTAGGGTGGGCGGCATGAGCGCACTGCCGACCGAACTGTTCACCGCCATCGACCACGTGGGCGTGGCCGTGAGCGACCTCGAGGCCGCGATCGCCTTCTACCGTGACGTCTACGGTATGGAGCTCGCGCACGAGGAGGTCAACGAGGAGCAGGGCGTCCGCGAGGCGATGATGGCCGTCGGCGCCAGCGGCTCCCACATCCAGCTGCTCGCCCCGCTCACTCCGGAGTCCACCATCGCCAAGTTCCTCGACCGCTCCGGCCCCGGCGTCCAGCAGGTGGCCTACCGCGTCGAGGACGTCGAGGTCGTCAGCCAGGTGCTGCGCGACCGCGGCCTGCGCCTGCTCTACGACGAGCCACGTCGCGGCACCTCCAACTCGAGGGTGAACTTCATCCATCCCAAGGACGCGGGCGGCATCCTCGTCGAGCTCGTCCAGCCGGCCCACGAGACCCACTGAGCCCACTCACGCCAAAACTGCCTTGATCCGCGGGCGGCGGGCCGACAGGCTCGCCGGATGCGGATGCACCAGGACCAGCTCGAGGTCACGCCGGAGGCGGTGGCCGGCCTCGTGGCCGACCAGTTCCCGCAGTGGGCCGCCCTCCCGGTGGCTCCGGTGCCGTCGCACGGCACCGTCCACCTGCTCTTTCGCCTCGGTGACGACCTCGTGGCACGCCTGCCCATGCTGCCCGCCGAGCCCGACGACGGGTATGCCGCGGTGGCGGCCGAGCAGCGCGCCGCACGGCAGCTGCTCGGCCGGGTGCCGGTCGCGACCCCGGAGCCGGTGGCGACCGGGGCGCCGGGGGCCGGGTTCCCCCTGCCGTGGTCGGTCTACCGCTGGCTGCCCGGGACGACGGCCGGGGACGACGTGGCGGGGTCCGAGCGGTTCGGCCGGGACCTCGCGCTCTTCGTCGCCGCCGTGGGGGCTATCGACACCGGCGGCCGGGTCTTCGACCGCCCGGGGCGAGGCGGCGCGCTCAAGGACGTCGACGCGTACGTCGACCGCTCCCTCGTCCTCGACCCCGCGCCGTTCACTGCCAGCGCGCTCCGGGCGCTCTGGGGGCGGCTGCGGGAGACCCCACGTGACGACGCCGACACGATGACCCACGGCGACCTCATGCCAGGCAACCTGCTGGTCAGCGCCGGCCGGCTCACCGCCGTCATCGACGTCGCCACGGTCGGGCCCGCGGACCCGGCCATCGACCTGCAACCTGCCTGGAACCTCCTGACCGGCCCCGGCCGGGCCGCCTTCCGGGCCGCACTGGGCCCCACCCAGGACCAGTGGGACCGCGGCCGGGGGTGGGCGTTCGCCCAGGCGGTCGGCTGCCTCGACTACTACCGCGCCACCAACCCCGCGATGTCCGGGAACGCCGTGCGCACCCTGCGGGCCCTGCTCGACGACGCGGCCTGACAGTGGCAGCCCCCGCGAGCCCGACTGAACCCAAGTGAGACAGGTCACCGCGTGACCGGAGTCTCACTCGGCTGCGAACACCGTTACGCGCCAGTAGTTTCGGGCACGAAGCATGCCGACGACTGCCGACGACCCGTGTTCAGCGAGCCGAGGAGCCACACCGATGCAGGAAATCCGCGACGCCATCCTTTCCGGGGACCGCACCCAGGACACTTATGCCGGGTTGTCCATCCCCGAGTCCTACCGCGCCGTGACGGTGCACAAGGACGAGGTGGGGATGTTCGAGGGCCTGACCACCAAGGAGAAGGACCCCCGCAAGTCCCTCCACCTCGACGACGTGCCGGTGCCCGAGCTCGCCCCCGGTGAGGCGCTCGTCGCGGTGATGGCCAGCGCCATCAACTACAACACCGTGTGGACCTCGATCTTCGAGCCGGTGTCGACGTTCGGCTTCCTCGAGCGGTACGGCCGCACGTCCGAGTTCGCCAAGCGGCACGACCTGCCGTACCACGTGGTCGGCTCCGACCTCGCTGGCGTCGTCCTGCGCACCGGTCCGGGCGTCACCAAGTGGAAGCCCGGCACCGAGGTCGTCGCGCACTGCCTCTCGGTCGAGCTCGAGGACGCGGACGGCCACAACGACACGATGCTGGACCCGCAGCAGCGGATCTGGGGTTTCGAGACCAACTTCGGCGGCCTCGCCGAGCTGGCCATCGTCAAGTCCAACCAGCTGATGCCCAAGCCCGCCCACCTGTCCTGGGAGGAGGCGGCGTCGCCCGGCCTGGTGAACTCCACGGCATACCGCCAGCTCGTCTCCAAGAACGGCGCCGCCATGAAGCTCGGCGACCGCGTCCTCATCTGGGGCGCATCGGGTGGCCTCGGGTCGTACGCGACCCAGATGGCCCTCGCCGGCGGAGCCACGCCGATCTGCGTGGTCTCCTCCCCCGACAAGGCCGACATCTGCCGCGCCATGGGTGCCGAGCTCATCATCGACCGCAACGCCGAGGGCTACCGGTTCTGGAACGACGACAACACCGCCCAGGACCCCCGGGAGTGGCAGCGGCTCGGCAAGAAGATCCGCGAGCTCACCGGCGGCCACGACGTCGACATCGTCTTCGAGCACCCGGGACGCGAGACCTTCGGGGCCAGCGTCTACGTCACCCGCAAGGGCGGCACGATCGTCACGTGCGCCTCGACCTCGGGCTACATGCACGAGTACGACAACCGCTACCTCTGGATGAACCTCAAGCGGATCGTCTCGTCGCACTTCGCGAACTACCGCGAGGCGTGGGAGGCCAACGAGCTCATCAACCGCGGCCTGATCCACCCGACACTGTCGAAGACCTACTTCATGGACGAGGTCGGCCAGGCCGCCCTCGACGTGCACCTCAACGCGCACCAGGGCAAGGTCGGCGTGCTCACGCTCGCGCCGGAGGAGGGCCTGGGCGTCTCCGACCCCGAGAAGCGTGCAGCGCTGCTGCCGGAGATCAACCGGTTCCGCAACGCCTGACCTGCGGCAACGCCGACCTCACCGGACCCGGTGCCTTAGGGTCGAGCCATGTCTGTGTTGGACCGTTGGCGTGAGTACCGGATCAACCAGCGTGCTGCGCTGCGGGCCAGCAACCACCCCCACGAGCAGCCCTCCGGGCCGGACGACGACCCCAGCATCCTGCGGGAGGTGCTGACCCGTGTGGGCCAGCACGGACACCAGGAGCAGCCCGCGGAGGGTGCGACCGGCGAGGAGTCCGAGGGGGCACCGACGCCGCAGCAGGCGCCGGCGGAGCAGCCCGGTCACCGCGGGCCCGCGCCGGACGACCGTGACGCCGACGACGAGAACTCGGGGCCGCGCTACGGCCGCGCGGGGCGCCCGCTCAACCGGCAGTCCCCGTTCTACATGGGCTTCGTCGGCGCCATCGGCGTGCTCACCGCCCTGCTGCTGTGGCACACCCTCGGCCGACTCACCACGGTCCTCACCCTGGTCGTCGTGGCCTTCTTCCTCACCCTGGCGCTCAACCCGCTGGTCGAGACGCTGACCCGTCGAGGGGTCCGGCGCGCGGGGGCCGTGGCCATCGTCTTCGCCGGTCTGGTGGGCGTCTTCGCCCTCATCGGGGTCGTCGTCGTGCCACCGGTCGTCAGCCAGGGCTCCGAGCTGGTGAAAGCCGCACCGGACTGGCTCGACCAGATCCTCAAGAGCCGCTGGGTGCAGGACCTCGACCGGCACTACGACGTCGTCGACAAGGTCCAGGAGGAGTTCAACAAGCGGCTCACCGACGGCAACTTCCTCAGCCAGATCTTCGGCGGGGTGCTGGGCGTCGGCGCCGCAGTCATCGGCGGGATCTTCCAGGCGTTCACCGTCCTGGTCCTGACCCTCTTCCTGCTGGGTTCGCTGCCCAGGGTGAAGCAGGCGGCCTACGCGATCGTCCCCGCGTCCCGCCGCCCGCGCGTGATCTCCCTGTCCGAGGAGATCATGCGGCGCACGGGGTCCTACGCCATCGGCCAGGTCGCCGTCGCCACGATCAACGCGATCGCCTCGTGGATCATGATGGTGATCGTCGGCATCCCGTATGCCGCGGTGCTGGCCGTCGCGGTCGGCTTCCTCGGGCTCATCCCGATGGTCGGCGCCACCATCGGCGCCTCGCTGGTCTGCCTGGTCGCCGTGTTCGACGAGCCCAAGAAGGCCATCATCGCCGCCGTCTACTACGTCGTCTACCAGCAGATCGAGAACTACGTCGTCGCCCCCAAGATCATGCAGCGCACCGTGTCGGTGCCCGGCGCGGTGACGGTCGTCGCCGCCCTCGCCGGAGGCACGCTGCTCGGGGTGCTCGGCGCGCTCCTGGCCATCCCCGTGGCGGCCGGCCTGCTGCTGCTCTACGAAGAGGTCCTGCTCCCCCGCCAGCGCCGCCACTGACCACGCCCGCCCCCACGCGGCGCCATACGCCCGCCCCCTCGTCCCGCCCCATTCACCTAACCCCTGCTAGCAGGGGTTAGGTGAATCCGGACAAGTTCCACGGTGTCCGGCCTCACCCAACCTCGGCTAGCAGAGGTTGGGTGAGGCCGGGGTTGCGGGAGACGAGCGAGGTCGTATGACGGGTGCTCGCCACCGCGTCAGCGGATGGAGCCCCGGGTGTGGCGACGTTCGCGAGCCTGCCAGCAGGGCGTGTGCCAGTGCCGACGGTCGTCGAGGCCGCCCATCCCCTCGGCCGGCCACGCCACGACGTGCGGGGTGCCGGGCGCGATCGTCTGCTGGCAGCCCGGGCACAGGTAGTCACGGGTCGCCCCCGCCCCGGTGACGCGGCGAACGAACCACTCGGCGCCGGCATACGCCTCGCGCCGGACGAGCCCACCGACGGCGCGGTCGACGTTCAGCGGGACGTCGTCACGACGGCGGCGGTTGGCCCTGGGCACGAGCCCAGTCTCTCAGGCCGCGGCAGGCCCGGCGGTCCAAGGAGGCCCGGGAAGCCCCGGAAGCCCCGGAGACCCGGGCATCCCGAGGCTCAGGCGTAGGTGCGGAACCCGCGCCCGGTCTTGCGGCCGAGGTAGCCCGCCGTGACCATGTGCTCGAGCAGCGGCGCGGGCGCGAAGCCCGGCTCGCGGAACTCGAGGTAGAGCTCGCGCTGGATCGCCAGGGAGACGTCGTTGCCGACCACGTCGAGCAGCTCGAACGGCCCCATCGGGAGCCCACAGCCGGTCTTCATGGCGGTGTCGATGTCATCGGCGGTGGCGTAGTTGGCCGAGAGCATCTTGACCGCGTCGTTGAGGTAGGGGAACAGCAGCGCGTTGACGATGAAGCCCGACCGGTCGCCGCAGGTCACGGCGTGCTTGCCGACCGCCGCGCACAGGTCCTGGGTCGTGGCGACGACGTCGGCGTCCGTCGACACGGTGTGCACGACCTCGACCAGCTTCATGATCTGGGCCGGGTTGAAGAAGTGCATGCCGATGACGTCCTGCGGGCGCGAGGTCGCCGCGGCGAGGTCGACGACCGGCAGGGACGAGGTGGTCGTCGCGAGGATCGCGCCGGGCTTGCAGATCTCGTCGAGGTTCTCGAACAGGGCGCGCTTGACGGCGAGGTCCTCGACGACGGCCTCGACGACCACGTCGACGTCCTTGAGGTCGTCGAGCGAGGTCGTCCCGGTGAGGTGCGAGAGCGCCTCGGCGCGGGCGGACTCTTCGAGCTTGCCGCGCTGGACGGCCTTCTCGAGCGACTTGGTGATGGACGCCGTGACCGCGTCGACCTTGGCCTGGCTGCGGGTCACGTAGACGACGTCGTAGCCGGCCTTGGCGAAGACCTCGACGATGCCCGTCGCCATCGTGCCCGACCCCACGACGCCCACGGTCCTGACCGGGCGGAGTGCGACGGCGGAGTCACCAGCCGGCCGGGGCGTCAGGGAGTCGTCGACGACCGTGGAGCTGCCGGGCTCGGCGTAGGTGTAGAAGCCGCGTCCGCTCTTGCGGCCCTTGAGGCCGGCGCTCACCATCTGCTTGATGACGGGGCTGGGCGCGTGCAGGCGGTCGCGACCCTGCTTGTACATCGTGTCCAGGATCTCGTAGGCCGTGTCGAGGCCGATGAGGTCCATGAGCGCGAGGGGGCCCATCGGGTAGCCGCAGCCGAGCTTCATGGCCGCGTCGATGTCCTCGCGCGAGGCGTACTTGGACTCGAACATGGAGACCGCGTGGTTGAGGTAGCCGAACAGCAGCGCGTTGGCGATGAAGCCGGCCTTGTCGCCCACGATGACCGGCTGCTTCCCGAGCCGCAGGGCGAGCGCCTTGACGTCCTCGAACACCTCGTCCTCGGTGACCACGGTGCGGATCACCTCGACGAACTGCAGGACCGGCGCCGGGTTGAAGAAGTGCATCCCGACCACGCGCTTGGGGTTGGCCGTGGCCACGGCGATCTCGGTGACCGACAGGGACGAGGTGTTGGTCGCCAGGATGGCGTCGGGCCCCACGATCGCGTCGAGCTTGCCGAAGACCTCCTTCTTGAGGTCGAGGTGCTCCGGCACCGCCTCGACGACCAGCTGGCACTGCGCCAGGTCGTCCATGCTCGAGGTGAACTGCACGCGGGAGTGCAGGGCGGCCTGGTCCTCCTCGGTCAGCTTGCCGCGGCTGACGGCACGGCCGGTGGAGTGCTCGAGCACCCCCCGCCCCTTGTCCACGGCCGCGTCGTCGACCTCGACCGCCACGACGTCAATGCCGTTGCGGGCGAACACTTCGACGATGCCGGCACCCATGGTGCCGAGACCGATCACGCCAACTGTGCTGAACTCACGAGCCATGCCGCGAGTCTGTCAGAGCGGGTATGCCGCGGGGACCCCCGGGCGGCGTGACGGTCACCACCCTCGCAGGTGGAGTCAGGCTCCCGGGCCTGGCGCCTGCCTCACCACTCGTGGCCGGCCCCGATGAGGGCGCTCTCCATGTGGAAGCGCTGCTCACGGGACAGCCCTCGGATCGCCCGCGGCACGGGGATGTCGACGGCGCGGCAGTAGTCGCGCAGGGCGTGGTCGTAGGCCAGCCGGGCCGCCATGAGCCGCTCGGCCTTGTTGGGCAGGTCGGACTCCTCCACGAACCTCACGTGGGCGGCGAGCCGACTGAGCTCGAGCGCCAGCAGCACCGGGGGCAGGGGAACGGGGTGTGGTCGGCGGGAGTCGCGCCAGGCGGCGGCCCGGTCGACGGCAGGCTGCAGGAGGCGGGGCGGCTGGCCCGTGTTCATCCAGCGCACCCCACCCACCATGGCGGCCAGAACCACGGCGAGCCCGGCCACGTTGCCCAGCACGTTCGGCATTGCACTCTCCTCGTCCTCAGAGTGTGCGCCGAGGCGATGCGCGATGCAATGGCCCAGCCCGTAGAGTGACGCCTCGTGCGGCTGGTGATTGCGAAGTGCTCGGTGGACTACGACGGTCGGTTGTCGGCCCACCTCCCCCTGGCGACCCGGTTGCTGCTCGTCAAGGCCGACGGCTCGGTCCTCGTCCACAGCGACGGCGGGTCCTACAAGCCGCTCAACTGGATGTCACCTCCGTGCGCGATGGCCGAGGTGACGCCCGAGGAGCACGAGGCGGCTGACGGCGTCACCGCAGTCTGGTCGGTGCAGCACGCGAAGTCCGAGGACCGACTGCGCGTCCTGATCCACGAGGTCCTGCACGACTCGAGCCACGACCTGGGCGTCGACCCGGGGCTCATCAAGGACGGCGTCGAGGCCCACCTCCAGAAGCTGCTGGCCGAGCACATTCACACCCTGGGCGACGGCTTCACGCTGGTGCGTCGCGAGTACATGACCGCGATCGGTCCCGTCGACATCCTCGCCAGGGACCGGTCCGGCGGCTCGGTGGCGGTCGAGATCAAGCGTCGCGGTGACATCGACGGGGTCGAGCAGCTCACCCGCTACCTCGAGCTGATGAACCGCGACCCGCACCTGGCGCCCGTGACCGGGGTCTTCGCGGCCCAGGAGATCAAGCCCCAGGCGCGCACCCTGGCGACCGACCGGGGCATCCGCTGCGTGACGCTCGACTACGACGCCCTCAAGGGTGTCGACAACAGCGAGCACCGCCTGTTCTGAGGCGCCGGGCCGGCCAGCCTCAGACCACCGAGCGGTCCGCCGTACCTGGCCAGCTGACCACCTGAAAGCCGCCCTCGTCGACCGACACCTCGGCAACGGCACAGTTCGGCAGGAACTTGCGCTCGGCGAGGTCGGGCCGGACGTTGCCGGACAGCTGGGGCACGACGAACGACATGACCCCGCCGTGGCTGAAGACCAAGGTCGTCTCTCCGCGGTGCAGGTCGGCAATGGACTGCAGCGCCTCGCGGTAACGCGTCACGACCTCCTCGCCGGTCTCGCCCCCGGGGATGAACCGGCCGAGGTCTCCGTGCAGCCACGCCTTGAACACCGAGTGCAGCTCGGGGTCGTCGTGGGGTCGTCCCGCGAGCGCCCCGACCGAGAACTCCTCGAGCCCCTCCAGCGCCACCGAGTCGACGCCGAGGACCTCGGCCGCGCGGGCACCCGACTCGGCCGCCCGCTGCATCGTGCTCGTGTAGACCCGTGCCACGCGCCGGTCGCGCACCGACTCCGCGAGCGCCGTCACCTGCTCGACCCCGAGGGGTGAGAGCCACCCGCCGTCGTCGGAGAGCACGGACGCGTGGCCGTACTCGGCGTCGCCGTGGCGGGCCAGCAGGATCGTCGCCGCGCAGTGCAGGTCGCCCATGCCGACGACTGTATGCCGTGGGGCACCGGGGTGCCCGACCCCGGACCCGCGTCAGACCACCTGGACCGTGACCCCGGCGGCGCGCAGGTCGGCCACGGCCTCGTCGGGTGCGCTGGCATCGGTGACCAGCACCGAGATCCGCTCGCTGGCGCAGATCCGGGCGAACGCGCGACGCCCGACCTTGTCGCCGGTCGCGACCACCACGACGCGGTCGGCCCGCTGGACCATCAGCGAGTTGATGCCGGCCTCGCCCTCGTGCTGGCAGCTGGCGCCGCCCGCGGCCGAGACCCCGTCGACGCCGAGGACGACGGTGTCGAGCCAGAGCTCTCCGAGGACCATGGCGGCGAGGGGGCCGGACAGCTCGTAGGACTCCTGGCGGGCCACGCCACCGAGGGACACGCAGCGGATGAACGGGCGGAGCACCATCTCGGTGGCGATGTTGAGCGCGTTCGTGACGACGGTGATCGCGGGACGGCGTGAGCTGGCCGCGAGGTCGGCCCGCGCGGCGAGCCGGCGTGCTGTGGCACTGGTCGTCGTGCCCCCGTTGAAGCCGACGACCGAGCCCTCGGGCACCAGGTCGGCGGCGTGGGCGGCGACGCGCTCCTTGGCCGAGTCGCCGTCGGCCGGCTTGTAGCGGGCGGGCAGGTCGTAGGCCACCGCGCTGGCGACCACGCCACCGTGCGTGCGCGTCACGAGCTGCTGGGCCGCGAGCTCGCCGAAGTCACGCCGCACCGTCGCCTCGGAGACACCGAGCTCGTCGACGACCTGCGCGACGCTGAGCCGGCCGTGCTCGGCGAGGAGGCCGAGCAACGCGCTCCACCGGGCGCCGCGGTCCATGCCACTGCCGCCGCGCGGCTCGGGCTCGCTCACTTGACGGCCCCCGAGGTGAGTCCTCCGACGAGGTGCTTCTCGATGAGGGCGAACAGCACCACGACCGGCACGATGGCGACGATCGACGCGGCGAACAGCTGGTCCCAGTTCTGCTCGTAGCCCGTGACGTAGGAGTTGATGCCGACCGTCAGCGGCTTCTTGCCGTCGCTGAGCATGAGGGTCAGTGCGACGACGTACTCGTTCCAGGCCGCGATGAACGTGAAGATCGTCGCGGTCACGAGGCCCGGCAGGGTGAGCGGGAGCATGACCCGCCACAGCCGCCCGAGCCGGCCCGCCCCGTCGAGCTCGGCGGCCTCCTCGATCTCGCGCGGGATCGAGGCGAAGAAGCCGTGCAGGATCCAGATCGCGAACGCGAGGTTGAAGGCCGCGTTCGTGAGGATGAGCGCCTGGTAGGTGTCGACGAGGGTGAGCGCGTAGAACTCGCGGTAGATGCCGACCACCAGCGAGGTGGGGGCGAACATCTGCGTCACGAGCACCAGGAACAGGAACGCCATGCGGCCGCGGAACCGGAACCGCGCCGTGAAGTAGGCGGCCGGGATCGCCACGACGACCACGATGGCCGTCGAGGACAGCGAGATCACCAGCGAGCTCTTGAGCCAGGCGAGGAACCGGTCGTCGCCGAGCACCTCCGAGAAGGTCGTCCACTTCCACTGCTCGGGCAGCAGCGACGGTGGGGTCTTGACCACGTCGCTGCTCGGGCGGAAGGCGTCGAGCAGCATCACGAGGTAGGGCCACAGGAACGCGAAGGCGACGCCGAGCCCGATGACGGGCATGGCCCACGGCCGGATCCCCCGCCACCCGCGCTGTCGCGGCCGCGACGTGGCCGGGGCACCCGGCATAGGGGTCGAGGTGGTGCTCACGACTCCTCCTCTCGCCAGCGGGACACGCGCAGGTAGACGAGCACTGCCACCAGGATCAGGCACACGTTGAACAGCCCGGCCGCGGCCGACTGGCCGACGTCCTTCTCGGCACTCTTGAACGCGAGCTTGTACATGAACGTGATCGTGGTGTCGTGGCTGAAGCCGGGGTTGGACTCGTTGAGGGTGTAGACGATCGGGAAGCTGTTGAACACGTAGATCATGTTCAGGACGGTCGCCACGAGGATCGCCGGGCGCAGCAGCGGCAGGGTGATCCGCCGCCAGATCTGCCACGGCGAGGCTCCGTCGATGCGCGCGGCCTCGTAGACGTCGCCCGGGATGGCGTTGAGCCCCGCGACGAAGACGTAGGCCGTGAACGGGATGGAGACGAACACCCCGACGGCGATCATCGACGGCATGATCAGCTGGTCGCTGCCGATGAAGTCGATCGGGGTGTCGACGACGTGCAGCTTCAGCAGGACCGCGTTGAGGGTGCCGTAGTAGTAGCTGTAGATGAGGCTGAACAGGCGGGCCGTGATGACCAGCGAGGCGGCCCACGGCACGATGACGGCCCAGCGGACCACGCGTCGGCCCCAGAAGTCCTTGGTGAGGAACTGGGCGACCCCGAGGCTGATGAGGATCGTCAGGACGACCACCGCGACCACCCACACGACGGTGTTGGTCAGGACGGTCGGCAGGCTGTCGTTGGCGAGGACGTTGCGGAAGTTGTCGAGGCCCGCGTCACCCTTGCGCAGCCCCGTGATGGAGTAGCGCGAGAGGGACGCGCGCACGAGCTCGACCGCCGGCCAGACGACGACCCCGACGATGAGGGCGAGGGCCGGAGCGAGCCACAGCAGTGCGGTCCACCCCGACACCTCGGAGGTATGCCGTCGGCGCGCCGGGCGCCGCCACCCACCGGCCGCAGGGGCCGGCTCTGACGATGTTGCCGGGGCGGGTGCGGCCGGACCTCCGACCGCACCCGCCCCCGCACCGATGGGCTGGGTCACCCTCAGCCGCCGGCCTCAGCGGACTGCTGCAGCTTGTCGAGGACGGCCTTCGGGTCGCCCGTGACCGCCGTGCCGAGGTTCTGCTGGACGGCGAGCTTGACCTTGTCCCACGTCGGGTCGTCGGTCGGCGTGAGGTGCGCGTTGGGCAGCGTGTCGAGGTAGGTCTTGAGCTTGGCGTCGCTCGAGAACTCCTGGATGCCCGACTTGGTCACGGGCAGGAAGCCCTCGGCCTTGATGAAGGCGTTGACCTGGTCCTTCTGGTAGTAGAGGTCGTAGAACGCCTTGACCGCGTCCTGGTTCCCCTTCTTCTTGAAGGCCATGAGGTAGTCGGTCACGCCGAAGGTCTGGGGCGTGCCGCCCTCGGCCTTGGTCGGCATCGGCACGACGCCGTAGTCGACCTTGCCGTCCTTGTCGAGCGTCGCCGCCAGCGGGGAGAAGCCGACGACCATGCCGACCTTGCCCGACGCGAAGAGGTCGAACACGTCCTGCCGGTTGGTCTTGCCGGGGTTGTTCTGGGTCAGCTTCTTGTCGGCCAGGCCCTTGAGGAAGGTCAGCGTCTCGACGTTCTCAGGACTGTTGACGGTCCACTTGCCGTCCTTCTTCCAGTCACCGCCGTTGTTGAACGCCCAGATCGAGAACTCACCCTGGGCCTCCTCGGGACCCAGCGGCAGGCCGTAGCCGATCGCGCCGTTGCCCAGACCCGAGATCTTCTTCGCGTCGGCCTCGAACTGGGCCCACGTCGTCGGCGGCTCGCTGATGCCGGCCTGCTTGAACAGGGCCTTGTTGTAGAACATCGCGCGGGCCGACGACAGGTCCGGCATGCCGTACATCTTGCCGTTGTAGGTGCCCGACTTCACGAACGCCTCGAGCAGGTCGGACTTGACCGAGTCGGAGAGCACGTCGTCGGAGCTGTAGAGCAGGTCGTCCTTGGCGTAGCTCGCGTAGGCGTTGAGGTTGAGGATGTCCGGCGGGTTGTTGTTCTGGACCATGGTCGAGCTCTGCTGGTCGATGTCGTCCCAGCTGACGATCTGCACCTCGAGGGTGTTGCCCGTCTTCGTCTTGTACGCCGTGGCGAACTGGTCCCAGAACGCCTTGGTGTGGTCCTTGGAGTACTCGGCGGCGACCAGCTTGATGGTGGTGGCCTTGCCGCCGGATCCGCCGGATCCGCCGCCGTCGGCGGTGCCCGCTCCCTGACCGCCACCGCAGGCGGCCAGCCCGAGGGCGGCCACGGCGGTCCCGGCGACCAGCGCCGCTCCCCGAAGGTGTCGTCTGGTGCTCACGTCTCTACCTCGATCTCTGTCGGTTTCGCCGATCCGGCCCATTGCCATGATCGTTTTCAATCGGTTGTCGCGTGCTTCGCTCACGACTGGTGAGGTTCGACAGCCACATTGGCCCCGCCGTCCCCGCTCGTCAAGGGGTTCCAGGGCACTTTCTGATCACGCCCCCCTGACTGATCGGGCCAAAACAGGGCATTCTTCCCATCATCTTGACTGATCGAATCTGATGGATCAGGATTGATTGCAGTCCTATTCACTCACGCCTTCCCTCTCACACAAGGAGCCCGCGTCGTGGTCGAGCGCCCCACCCCCCACCTGGCCGCCGAGATCGCCACCCAGCCGGACGACTGGCGCCGGGTGCTGGCGCGGGTCCCCGAGGCGCTGGCCGTCCTCCCGCCCCACGGCGCCCGCGTCGCGGTGACCGGCTGCGGCACCTCCTACTACGTGGCGCAGGCCTACGCGTCCCTGCGCGAGGCGTCCGGCTCCGGCGAGACCGATGCGTTCGCGGCCAGCGAGTTCCCGTCGGACCGCCATTACGACCACGTGGTCGTCATCTCGCGCTCGGGCACCACCACCGAGGTCATCGACCTGCTCGAGGGGCTCCGCGGGCTGCCGGACGCACCCACGACCACGGCGTTCGTCGCCACCGAGGGAACCGCCATCCCGGCCCTGGCCACCCACGCCTTCCTGCTGGGCGAGGTCGACGAGTCCTCGGTCGTGCAGACCCGGTTCGCGACCACGACGCTGGCCCTGCTGCGGGCCACGCTCGGCGAGGACCTCGGCCCCGCCATCGCCGACGCGCGAGCCGTGCTCGCCGAGGACCCCGCCTCCGCCCTCGCCGGCGTCGCCGACGCGGAGCAGATCACCTTCGTCGGGCGCGGCTGGACGGTCGGGCTCGCCCACGAGGCCGCCCTCAAGCTGCGGGAGTCCGCCCAGTTCTGGACCGAGTCCTACCCCGCCATGGAGTACCGCCACGGCCCGATCAGCATCGCCACGACCGGCAGGGCGACCTGGGCCTTCGGCGAGGTCCCCGAGGGGCTCGACGAGGACGTGCGCGCCACGGGCGCCCACTTCGAGCACCGCGACATCGACCCGCTCGCCGACCTGGTCCGCCTGCACCGGCTCTGCCTGACCAAGGCCGAACAGGCCGGGGTGGACCCGGATCGACCCCGACACCTGACACGGTCCATCATCCTCACGTGACCTCTTCCGCGGCCGCCGCCCGACACCTGCTCCTCACGGGGCGGGTGGTGACCCCCGACGGCGTCGTGGACGACGGCGCCGTGGCAGTCGACGGTGACCGCATCGCGTACGCCGGTGCCCGCTCCCTGCTGCCGGCCGAGTGGGCCGCCGAGGCGCCTCCAGCGGGCTGGCCCGCGGGACAGACGCTGCTGCCCGGGCTCGTGGACCTGCACTGCCACGGCGGCAACGGGGGTGAGTTCGGCGCCGATCCCGAGAGCTCGTCCCGGGCCGCTTCGCACCACCACGCGCGAGGGACGACCAGCGTGGTCGGCTCCCTCGTCTCGGCCCCGGCCGCCGACCTCGTCGAGGGCGCCCGCATCCTCGGCGGACTGGTCGCCGACGGCACGCTGGCCGGCATACACCTCGAGGGGCCGTTCCTGTCCGCGGTCCGGTGCGGCGCACAGGACCCGGCAACACTCGTCGACGTCGACCTCGACCTGGTCGCGGCGCTGGGCGACGCGGCCGGCCCGGGCGCGCTGGCGCACATGACCTGGGCACCCGAGCGGGCGGGCGCGGCAGGGCTCCCCGGGGCCCTGGCGGACGTGGGCGCCCTGGGGGCCCTCGGACACACCGACGCCGACTACGAGACCGCCACCCGGGCGCTCGCCAGCGTGGCCGAGCTCGGGGTCCGCGGAGGACTCCCCCTCACGACGCACCTGTTCAACGGTATGCCGCCCCTGCACCACCGTTCGCCGGGACCAGCCGCCGCCGCGCTGGCGGCGGCGGCTCGCGGTGAGGCGGTGGTCGAGGTCATCGCCGACGGGGTGCACCTCGACGGCGGCACCGTGCGCCTGGTCCACGACACGGTCGGACCGGACCACGTGGTCCTCGTGAGTGACGCGATGGCGGCCAGCGGGCTGCCCGACGGCCCCTACCGCCTCGGCGGGCTGGCCGTCTCGGTGAGCGAGGGCGCTGCACGCCTCACCGAGGGTGGCAGCCTCGCCGGCGGGGTGAGCACGCTGCTCGACCAGGTGCGGTGGGCCGTGCGCGAGCTCGGTATCCCCCTCGCCGACGCCGTGGCCATGGCCTCGGCCACGCCAGCCCGGGCGCTCGCCCTCGAGGGCGTGGGTTCGCTGCAGGCTGGCGCCTGGGCCGACGTCCTCGTGGTCGACCACGAGCTCGCCCTGCAGCGGGTGCTGCGCCGCGGCGCCTGGCTCTGACCTCGCCCGAGGGCGCGGTCACGCGGGCAGCGGCGCCTTGGCCTCGAGCCCCCGAGCCGTGCGGATGATGCCCACGAACTGGCCCATGATGTCGTTGAGCCCGAAGTCCTTCGGCGTGAAGACGGCCGCCACCCCGAGGTCACGCAACGCCTTGGCGTCGGAGTCGGGGATGATGCCGCCCACGATGACCGGCACGTCGCCGGCCCCGGCATCCCGCAGACCGTCGAGGATCTCAGGCACCAGCTCCATGTGCGAGCCGGACAGGATCGAGATGCCGACGAGGTGGACGTCCTCGGCCACTGCAGCCGCGACGATCTGCTCGGGCGTCAGCCGGATGCCCTGGTAGACGACCTCGAAGCCGGCATCACGCGCCCGCACGGCGACCTGCTCGGCACCGTTACTGTGCCCGTCGAGACCGGGCTTGGCGACCAGCACCCGCAGCCGCTCCCCCAGCTCCTCGCCCGTGCGCCGGACCTCGTCGCGCACCGCCCGCAGCTCGTCGCTGCCACCGCTCGCCACGCCGACCGAGCCCGAGACGCCGGTGGGCGCGCGGAACTCGCCGAACTCGTCGCGCAGGGCCTGGGCCCACTCGCCGGTCGTCACGCCGGCCCGGGCCGCCTCCAGCGACGCCGCCATCAGGTTGACCCCGGCCCGGGAGTCCGCCCGGAGCCGGTCGAGCGCGGCGACAGCACGGTCGCGTCCAGTCGGGTCGGCATCCCGCTCCTCGCGCCAGGCGCGCACGGCCGCTGCCGCCTTGGCCTCCACGTCGTGGTCGACCGTCTGGATCGCGGTGTCGAGGTCCGCGGTGAGCGGGTTGGGCTCCGTGGTCTGGAACCTGTTGACCCCGACCACGACGTCCTCGCCCGCCTCGATGCGCTGCCGACGCAGGGAGTGCGAGGCGACCAGCGCCGACTTCATGTACCCCGTCTCCACGGCGGGGACCGCGCCGCCCATCTGCTGGACGCGGTCGATCTCGGCCCTCGCCCCGGCGACGAGCTCGGCCACCTTGGCCTCGACGACGCTCGAGCCGGAGAACAGGTCGTCGTACTCCAGCAGGTCGGACTCGAACGCCAGCACCTGCTGCATGCGCAGCGACCACTGCTGGTCCCACGGCCGGGGCAGGCCCAGGGCCTCGTTCCACGCGGGCAGCTGGACCGCGCGCGCCCGGGCGTCCTTGGACAGGGTGACGGCCAGCATCTCCAGCACGATCCGCTGGACGTTGTTCTCGGGCTGGGCCTCGGTCAGCCCCAGGCTGTTGACCTGCACGCCGTAGCGGAAGCGGCGCTGCTTGGCGTCCGTCACGCCGTACCGCTCCAGGGTCAGCTCGTCCCACAGCTGCACGAAGGCGCGCATCTTGCACATCTCCTCGACGAAGCGCACGCCGGCGTTGACGAAGAACGAGATACGGGCCACGACCTCGCCGAACCGCTCCGCAGGCACCTGGCCGGAGTCCCGGACGGCGTCGAGCACCGCGATGGCGGTGCACATCGCGTAGGCGATCTCCTGCACGGGGGTCGCACCGGCCTCCTGCAGGTGGTAGCTGCAGATGTTGATCGGGTTCCACTTCGGGATGTCCGACACGGTGTAGGCGACCATGTCCGTGATCAGCCGCAGCGACGGACCGGGGGCGAAGACGTAGGTCCCGCGGGAGAGGTACTCCTTGATGATGTCGTTCTGCGTCGTGCCCGCGAGCGCACGAATGGCCTGCGCGGGGTCCTCCCCGGCTGCCTGGGCCTGCTCCTCGGCGACGACCTGGTACATCGCGAGCAGCCACATCGCCGTGGCGTTGATCGTCATCGAGGTGTTCATCTGCGCCAGCGGGATGTGGTCGAACAGCGCCCGCATGTCGCCGAGGTGCGAGATCGGGACGCCGACCTTGCCGACCTCACCCCGGGCCAGCGGGTGGTCCGGGTCGTAGCCCGTCTGGGTCGGGAGGTCGAAGGCGACCGACAGACCGGTCTGCCCCTTGTCGAGGTTGCGGCGGTACAACGCGTTGCTGGCGGCGGCACTGGAGTGACCGGCATACGTCCGCATCACCCACGGGCGGTCACGCTCGGGGCGCGCAGGTTCCTGCGGGCGGGCAGCCTGCGGGCTGGGGACGTCGCTGTGCTCGGCCATAGGGCCGAAGGTACCTGCGGCCCGGTGCGGGCTGGGAGGTGTTCAGGCGGTGACAGCGGCCACAGTCGGCTCGTCGTCGCCCTCGCGGAGCACGAGCGCCCGGTCGAGGCGTGATGCACGCAACAGGCGGCCGGTGCGCTCGGTCATGTCGACCACCGCCAGGCGGCGACCTGCGCGGCGGGCCCGGTTGTAGGCCTCGACCAGGACGCCGAGGCCCGTGGCGTCGCCGATCTCGGCACCCTCGAGGCGCATGAAGACGTCGCCGCACCCGGTGTCGATGATCTCGTGGAGCAGGAGCCGGACGTCGGGGACGGTGTGCACGTCGATCCGGCCGGTGATGGCGACCTCCTGGCCCCCGTGCAGCGGCCGTACGGCGACGGGCAGGATCCCCGTGCGGCTGAGCGACGAGCTGATCGACATCCGAACCCCCTTGTCCGTGGCAGACATTCACCCACACAGACGACCGGCAGGGGGCCTTCGGTTGTCACGGGACAGATCAAGATCTGGTAAAGACCGGGTTCGCCTGGGTGAGCCGCCCGTTTAGCCGCTGGGTGAGCCGCCCGGTGAAGCGCCCGGTGAGCCGCTCGGTGAGCCCGGCGCCGCCTAGAGGAACGGGTCGTCGTCCGGCTCACGCGTGACGTCGGCGCCCAGGCCCTGCATGCTCTCGGCGAACCCGGCGTAGCCGCGGTCGATGTGCTGGGCCCCGCCCACGGTCGTCTCGCCCTCGGCCACGAGCCCGGCGATGACCAGCGCCGCGCCGGCGCGGATGTCGCTCGCCTCGACCGGGGCCCCCGAGAGCCGCTCGACACCATGCACCATGACGTGGTGTCCGTCGATGCGGGTCTCGGCACCGAGCCGGTTGAGCTCCTGCACGGTGCGGAAACGGGCCTCGAAGAGGTTCTCGGTGATCATCGCCGACCCCTCGGCCACCGCGTTGCAGGCCAGCGCGAAGGGCTGCAGGTCGGTGGGGAAGCCCGGGTAGGGCAGGGTCGCGACGTCGAACGCGCGGGGCCGTCGACCACCGGAGTCGACCCGGAACCCCAGGGCCGTCTCGCTCACCGTGCAGCCGCTGGCCTGGACCAGGTCGAGCGCCGCGGTCAGGTGCTCGGCGCGGCCGCCGACGACCTCCACGTCGCCCCGCGTGGCCGAGGCGGCGAAGGCCCAGGTGCCGGCCGCGATGCGGTCGGGCACCACGGCGTGCTCGGTGGGCGACAGGGACGACACCCCCTCGATCTCGATCACTCCCCCACCTGCGCCGCTGATCCGGGCGCCCATGGACCCGAGCATCTCGGCGATGTCGACGATCTCGGGCTCGCGCGCGGCGTTCTCGAGCCGGGTGGTGCCCCGGGCCAGGACCGCCGCGGTGAGGACGTTCTCGGTGGCGCCGACGCTGGGGAACTCCAGCCTGATCTCGGCCCCCGTGAGGCCCCGGGGTGCCTCGGCGACCAGGAAGCCGTGCGTCACGTGCACCTGCGCACCGAGGGCCTCGAGCCCCGCCGCGTGCAGGTCCAGCCCCCGGGACCCGATGGCGTCGCCGCCCGGGACCGCCACGTCGGCAGCACCGCAGCGGGCCACGAGCGGGCCGAGCACGGCGGTCGAGGCGCGCAGGGCGCGCACCAGGTCGTAGTCGGCGCGGTGACCGATCTGCTCGGGCACGTCGATCTCGACGACCCCTGCGACCGCGTCGTAGTCGACCACGCACCCGAGCCGGCGCAGCAGCTCGGCCATGATCGTGACGTCCAGGATCGCGGGAACGTTGGTGAGCCGCGTGCGACCCACGGCGAGCAGCGCCGCAGCCATCAGCTTGAGCGCGCTGTTCTTGGCCCCCCAGACGGTCACCTGCCCGTGCAGGGACGATCCACCGACGACGCGAAATCTCTCAGCCACCGACCCACCCTATCCGCGCACCCGAGCAGGCATCTGACAGGCTGAGGCCATGGTCAACCTGACGCGCATCTACACCCGCACCGGGGACGACGGGCGGACCCACCTGGGCGACATGAGCCGCACCAGCAAGACCGACCCGCGCCTGCTCGCCTACGCCGACGCCAACGAGGCCAACGCCGCCATCGGGGTGGCCGTGGCGGCTGGCGACCTGCGCGACGACGTCGTCACCGTGCTCCGCCGGGTCCAGAACGACCTCTTCGACGTCGGCGCGGACCTCTGTACGCCGCTGCAACAGACCTACGACTACCCGCCGCTGCGCGTCGACGCAGCGTGGATCGACGAGCTCGAGGCCGACTGCGACCGCTACCTGGCCGAGGTCGACAAGCTGCGCTCCTTCATCCTGCCCGGGGGCACGCCCGGGTCGGCCCACCTGCACCTGGCGACCACGGTCGTGCGCCGGGCCGAGCGCGCGGCGTGGGCCGCCGTCGCGGCATACGGCGACGCTCCGGGGACCGGCACCAAGGGTGAGGGCGGGGTCAACGTGCTCACCGCGAAGTACCTCAACCGGCTGTCGGACCTGCTGTTCGTCCTCGCCCGGGTCGCGAACCTGCCGATCGGTGGCGACATCCTGTGGCAGCCCGGTGGCGGGCGCGCCGAGGGCCCGCCCCAACGCGGGTCCAGCCCCCAGGCCGACTAGGCGACGTTGACGTTGAACCCCGGCGGCGAGCTCTCGAGCCAGCTGCGCATCGCCGTGTAGGCCGACGGCGCCAGGGCCACCGCGAACTCGTCGCTGCCGTAGTGGCAGCGCACGGTCACGGCGTCGGGCAGCCCCGCGATCGGCTCCTGTGCGGCCCGGGGCGCGTCCAGCTCGAGCCGCGCCCGCTCCCAGGTGCGGCCGGGCCGCAGCGACGGCCCGACGAGCGAGAACCACTCCAGGGAGTCACCGGCGAAACGCAGCAGCCCCAAGCGGTACTGGGACCGACCGTGGGGCTGCAGGGCACAGAGCATGAGGGTGGCGCCGGACGCGAGCACGCGACGGCGCACGAAGATGAAGGTCAGCGTGAGCAGGGCAGCCACGATGAGCACGCCGGCGACGATCTCCGCGGAGACGACGGGCGACATGCGTGGAGCCCGCTCGACCTAGGCCGAGATCTGCGAGGCGTCGACGGCCTCGGCGACGATGATGACCTTGTCGCGGTCGACCGACAGGAAGCCGCTGTCCACGCGCGCCACCTTGTCGCCACCGCTGGCCTTGATGCGGATGTCACCCTCGACGAGGACGCCCAGCAGCGGGGTGTGGCCGGGCAGGATGCCCAGCTCGCCGTCGACGGTGCGTGCGACGACCATGTCGGCCTGGCCCTCCCAGACCTTGCGGTCGGCGGCGACGAGTTCGACTTCCAGGGTGCTCACGGTGTGGTCCTCCACGGTGCTGGTTGCAGGTCAAGTCTATCGGCCCGCGCGGATCGCCGCTGCGGACCAACCTGTATGCCGTGGGGGCCAGCCGAGTGGCTGGCCCCCAGTGGCGCTACAGGGTCGTGCTGGTGGAGCAGAACTCAGAGGTTCTTCTCGATCTCGGCAGCCTGGCGCTCGACGTCGTCGAGGCCACCGCACATGAAGAACGCCTGCTCGGGCACGTGGTCGTACTCGCCGTCGGCGATCTTGGTGAACGCCTCGATGCTGTCCGTCAGCGGGACCGTAGAACCCTCGATGCCGGTGAACTGCTTGGCGACGTAGGTGTTCTGCGACAGGAAGCGCTGGATGCGACGGGCACGGTTGACGAGGATCTTGTCCTCCTCGGAGAGCTCGTCGATACCGAGGATCGCGATGATGTCCTGCAGCTCCTTGTTGCGCTGGAGGATCTGCTTGACGCGCACCGCGGTCGTGTAGTGGTCCTCGGCGATGTAGCGGCGGTCGAGGATGCGCGACGTCGAGGTCAGCGGGTCCACGGCCGGGTAGATGCCGAGCGAGGCGATCTCACGCGACAGCTCCGTCGTCGCGTCGAGGTGCGCGAACGTCGTGGCCGGAGCCGGGTCGGTGTAGTCGTCGGCCGGCACGTAGATCGCCTGCATCGAGGTGATCGAGTGACCACGCGTCGAGGTGATCCGCTCCTGGAGCGTGCCCATCTCGTCGGCGAGGGTGGGCTGGTAGCCCACGGCGGACGGCATACGGCCGAGGAGGGTGGAGACCTCGGAACCGGCCTGCGTGAAGCGGAAGATGTTGTCGATGAAGAGCAGCACGTCCTGCTTCTGGACGTCCCGGAAGTACTCCGCCATGGTGAGCGCGGAGAGGGCGACGCGAAGACGCGTGCCCGGCGGCTCGTCCATCTGGCCGAACACGAGGGCGGTCTGGCCGAGGACGCCGGCCTCCTCCATCTCGACCATGAGGTCGTTGCCCTCACGGGTGCGCTCGCCGACACCGGCGAACACCGACACACCACCGTGGTCACGGGCGACTCGGGCGATCATCTCCTGGATGAGCACCGTCTTGCCGACGCCGGCGCCGCCGAACAGGCCGATCTTGCCACCCTGGACGTACGGGGTCAGCAGGTCGATGACCTTGATGCCCGTCTCGAACATCTGGGTCTTGGACTCGAGCTGGTCGAAGGCGGGAGCCTTGCGGTGGATGCCCCAGCGCTCCTTGACCTCGAAGGTCTCGCCCTCGGCGAGGTTCATGACCTCGCCGGTGGTGTTGAAGACCTTGCCGAGGGTCTGGTCGCCGACGGGCACCGAGATGGGGCCACCGGTGTCCTGGACCTGGGTGCCGCGGACGAGGCCGTCGGTCGGCTGCAGCGAGATGGCCCGGACCATGTTGTCGCCGATGTGCTGGGCGACCTCGAGGTTGAGGCTCTTCTTCTCACCCGCGAGCTCGACCTCGGTGGTCAGCAGGTTGTACTGCTCCGGCATCGCGTCCGCGGGGAACTCCACGTCGACGACCGGGCCGATGATGCGGGAGATGCGGCCGATGCCACCGGGGGTGGCGGCCTTGGTCTCTTCAGTGACAGTGGCAGTCATTGGTTTCTCTCTACCTTCTCAACTGGCGTCGGCGAGGGCGTCGGAGCCGCCCACGATCTCGCTGATCTCTTGGGTGATCTCGGCCTGGCGGGCCTGGTTGGCCAGCCGGGTGTACTTCTTGATGAGCTCTTCGGCGTTGTCCGTCGCCGACTTCATGGCCCGCTGGCGCGACGCCAGCTCGGACGCGGCGGCCTGCAGCAGGCAGTTGTAGATGCGCGCCGTGACGTACTTGGGCAGCAGCGCGTCCAGCACCTGCTCGGCGTTCGGCTCGAACTCGTAGAGCGGCAGCACGTCGCCCTCGGCGGGTGCCTCCTCGCCCTCGACGACCTCGAGCGGCAGCATGCGGATCACGTCGGGCGTCTGGGTCACCATGTTGACGAACCTGGTGAAGACGATGTGGACCTCGTCGACCCCGCCCTCGTCGAACGGCCGGTTGAAGTCGGCGACGAGCCGCTCCCCGATCTCGCGCGCGACGTCGAACGTCGGCTGGTCGGTGAACCCGCTCCACTCGGCCGCGAACTCACGCTTGCGGAACCGGTAGAAACCGGTGGCCTTGCGACCCACCAGGTAGGGCACGACCTCCTTGCCCTCGGCACGCAGGTCACCGATGAGCCGCTCGGACTCCTTGATCGCTGCGGAGCTGTAGGCGCCCGCGAGACCGCGGTCGGAGGCGAGCACCAGGACCGCGGCGCGGCGCACGTCGTCGTGCTCGGTGGTCAGGGGGTGGTCGACGTTGGAGTACGTCGCGACCGCCGACACCGCACGCGTCAGCGCCCGGGCGTAGGGCGACGACTCCTTGACGCGCTGCTGCGCCTTGACCACGCGGGATGCAGCGATCAGCTCCATCGCCCGGGTGATCTTCTTGGTCGCCTGGACGGTCCGGATGCGCTGGCGGTAGACCCGCATCTGCGCTCCCATATGTTGCCGCCTCTCTCGTTCGTGGGGGTGTTCAGGTTGCCGTGTTCGTGGTGGTGCCGTGTTCGTGTCTGGGGTGTGCCGCGTGGTGGCGGCACGTTCGCTGGGTGCCGGGTGCGCACGAGGTGCGCACCCGGCATACGGTCAGCGCTTCTGCTTGACGATCTTCTCCTGCTCGACCTCGTGCTCGAGGGCACCGGGGTCGGCCTCGTGGCCGACCGGGGTGTTCTCCGAGCCCGACGCCGCGAACTGCTCCTTGAACTTCGTCACGGCGCCCTCGAGTGCCGAGCGGGTCTCATCGGCGAACTTCTTGGACTCGCGGATCGCGTCGAGGATGCCCTTGTTCTCGCGGCGCAGGAAGTCGAGGAACTCGGCCTCGAAGCGCGAGACGTCCTCGACCGCCACGGAGTCGAGCTGGCCGCTGGTGCCGGCCCAGATCGAGACGACCTGCTCCTCGATCGGGAACGGCGCGGCCTGGCGCTGCTTGAGCAGCTCGACCAGGCGAGCGCCCTTCGCGAGCTGGGCGCGGGACGCCGGGTCGAGGTCCGAGGCGAACATCGCGAACGCCTCCATGGCGCGGAACTGGGCCAGGTCGAGCTTCAGGCGGCCCGAGACGTCCTTCATGGCCTTGATCTGCGCGGCGCCACCGACTCGGGAGACGGAGACACCCACGTCGATCGCGGGACGGACGTTGGAGTTGAACAGGTCGGCCTGGAGGTAGATCTGGCCGTCCGTGATCGAGATGACGTTGGTCGGGATGTACGCCGAGACGTCGCCGGCCTTGGTCTCGATGATCGGCAGACCGGTCATCGAGCCCGCACCGAGGTCGTCGGACAGCTTGGCGCAGCGCTCCAGCAGGCGGGAGTGCAGGTAGAACACGTCACCGGGGTAGGCCTCGCGGCCCGGCGGGCGGCGCAGCAGCAGCGACACGGCGCGGTAGGCCTCGGCCTGCTTGGACAGGTCGTCGAACACGATGAGGACGTGCTTGCCCTGGTACATCCAGTGCTGGCCGATGGCCGAGCCGGTGTAGGGCGCGAGGTACTTGAAGCCCGCCGAGTCGGACGCCGGGGCGGCGACGATGGTGGTGTACTCCAGGGCGCCGGCGTCCTCCAGGGTGCCGCGGACGGCAGCGATGGTGGAGCCCTTCTGGCCCATGGCGACATAGATGCAGCGGACCTGCTGCTCGGGGTCACCGGAGTCCCAGTTCTGCTTCTGATTGATGATCGTGTCGACCGCGACCGTGGTCTTGCCGGTCTGGCGGTCACCGATGATGAGCTGGCGCTGGCCGCGACCGATGGGGGTCATGGCATCGACGGCCTTGAGGCCGGTCTGCAGGGGCTGGTGGACCGACTTGCGCTGGACGACCGTGGGCGCCTGCAGCTCGAGCGCGCGGCGCTCGGTCGTGTCGATCGCGCCGAGGCCGTCGATCGGCTGGCCGAGCGGGTTGACCACCCGGCCGAGGAAGGCGTCGCCGACGGGGACCGAGAGGACCTCGCCCGTGCGCTTGACCTCCTGGCCCTCCTCGATCTTGGAGAAGTCACCGAGGATGACCACACCGATCTCGTGGACGTCGAGGTTGAGCGCGAGGCCCAGCGTGCCGTCCTCGAACTCGAGCAGCTCGTTGGTCATGGCCGAGGGCAGGCCCTCGACGTGGGCGATGCCGTCACCGGCATCGGTGACGCGGCCGACCTCTTCGCGGGAGGCCGCGCCGGGCTCGTAGGACTGAACGAAGTTGTCCAGCGCGTCCCGGATCTCCTCCGGACGGATCGAAAGCTCCGTCATGTGATCTCTTCTCCCTTTAACGGTGCAGATGCCGGTCCCTGGTGGAACCGAAAGCCAGTGGTGGGTGGTGCTCTTCAGTTGGGTGCCGGTCGGCGCTCGGCCGGCGAGGTGGTGCTCAGCCGGCGATGTGCCGTCGCGCCTCGTCGAGCCGGCGCAGCACGGTGCCGTCGACGACCTCGTCGCCGACCTGCACGCGGATGCCGCCGAGCACCTGCGGGTCGAGCACGACCTGCAGCAGCACCGGCTTGCCGTAGATGCCCTGCAGGGCGCTCGAGAGCCGCTCGCGCTGCTGCTCGGTGAGGTCGGTCGCCGCGGTGACCACCGCGGTGATCTGCTCGCGCCGCTTGGCCGCGAGGGCCAGGTAGCGCTCCAGCGTCCGGTCTAGCTTGCGACCGCGGGGTGCCAGGACGGCCTGGCGCGCGAGGCGCTGGGTCTCGGGGGCGGTCTTGGCCTCGAGCAGCTCGTTGACGACGCCGGCCTTGGCCTGGACGTCGCCCTGGCGGTTGGTCAGGCGGTCGCGCAGCTCGGGGCTGCCCGCCACGATGCGCTCGAACCGGAACAGCTCGTCCTCGACCCGGTCGATGCGACCCGCCGACTCGGCCGCTGCGAGCAGCGACTCGATGCCGAGCTGCTCCACGGTGTCGGACAGGTCCCGCTCCGACGACCAGCGCTGTCCCACCAGGGACTTCACGACGACGATGGCCTCGGCCGAGACCTTGCCACTGAGCAGCCGCTCGGCGAGGGCCTGCTTGCCCTCGGCCTCCCGCGACGGGTCGGCGAGGGCCCGTCGCAGGGTGGCGCTGCCGTCGATCAGTGCGGTGACGGCAAGCAGCTCCTCGGCGAGCGCACTGCGGTCCGCCCCCGCGGCGAGGGCGGCCTCGAGGGCCTTCTCCCCAGCGACGGCGGCTGCCCGCGACGACCCACGCATCAGGCGCCCTCTCCGACCTTCTCGGGCTTGATGTCGCCAGCCTCGAGCTCGGCCAGGAACCGGTCGACGATGCCGCGCTGACGCGCCTCGTCCTCGAGCGACTCCCCGACGATGCGACCGGCCAGGTCGGTGGACAGGCGTCCCACCTCGCTGCGCAGGGAGACGACGGCCTGCTGGCGCTCCGCCTCGATCTGCTTGTGCGCGGCCTCGGTGATGCGCGCGGCCTCGGACTGCGCGTGACCGCGCATCTCCGCGACGATCGCAGCACCCTGCTCGCGGGCCTCCTCGCGGATGCGGGCGGCCTCGGCACGGGCCTCGGCCAGCTGCGCCTGGTACTGCTCGAGGGCAGCCTGAGCCTGCTGCTGAGCCTCTTCGGCCTGCTGCATACCGCCCTCGATGGCAGCCGTGCGCTCGGCGTACAGCGCCTCCATGCGGGGGACGACCTTGGTCTTGTACAGCCAGTACAAGATGCCGAAGGCGATCAACCCGACGATCATCTCGGCGGGGTGCGGGAGCAGCGGGAACCCCGAGGGGAAACCGGTGGTCTCCTCGTCAGCTGCGACTAGGGATGCGGCGATCACATCGCGTCCTATCTGTAGTGCCGGGCCGTGGATGGTGTGTGTCAGCCCTGGAAGACGAAGGCGAAGACCAGACCCAGGATGGCCAGGGCCTCGGTGATCGCCATGCCGGTGAAGGCGATGGTCTGGAGCATGCCGCGCGCCTCAGGCTGACGGGCGACCCCGTTGATGTAGGCGGCGAAGATCAGACCGACACCGATGCCGGGGCCGATCGCGGCGAGGCCGTAGCCGAGGTAGGCGATGTCGCCAGTCATGTCGTTTCCTTTCGATGGCACCGGGACCAGTTCCCGGTGTCGTGGGGTGTTGTTTTCAGTTGGTCTTGCGGGGTCTTGCGCGAGTCGGGCGGGCCCGACTGTCAGTGGTGCTCGGACACCGCGTCAGAGATGTACAGGGCGGCGAGCAGGGTGAAGATGAAGGCCTGCAGGAACTCGATGAGGAGCTCGAAGAACGTCATCCCGATGGAGAAGCCGAACGACAGCACGCCCGAGGTCTTGAGGAACAGGTTGTCGCCGTGGAGCAGGAGGTACTCGCCGCCGAGGATGAACACCAGCAGCATCAGGTGGCCGGCGAGCATGTTGCCGAAGAGTCGCAGTGCGAGCGTCAGCGGGCGGATCACGAAGTAGGTCAGGAACTCCAGCGCGAACAGGATCGGCTTGAGCCAGCCGGGCAGACCGGGCGGGATGAGCGACTTCATGTAGCCGACGACGCCGTGCTTACGGCGGATCGCCACCGTGTGGTAGACGATGTAGACGATGAGCGTCAGCACGATCGGGATGCCCACGCGGCTCATCGTGGGGAACTGCACGAGCGGCACGATGCCGAACACGTTGTTGAGCAGGATCACCGTGAAGAGGGTGAACAGCAGCGGCACGAACTGCATGAAGTCCTTGGTGCCGATGATGTCGCGGCCGATGGTGTTGCGGACGAAGTTGTAGACGCCCTCGACCATGAACTGGCGCTTGGTGGGGACGACCGACAGCTTGCTGCTCGTGCCGACGAAGAACCACGCGAGCACACCGACCGAGATCAGCAGGACCAGCGCCGGGCGCGTCAGCGTCCACGGGCTGTTGCCCCCGATCAGGGGCCACCAGAAGTCCGCGACGCCGGGGGTGTGGAAACCACCCTCGCCACCCTCGGCGGCGACTGCACCGGTGTTGGCCATCATGTGTGAGAGCACCACGGTCGGTGTCACAACCTCTCCTCGAATGAACTGAAGAACAACCCGTTCACCGCGGGGACTTCACGGTCGGTGCGGGGCAACCTGTGAGGACACTCGTCCGGCACCTGTCCGGCGCGGAACACGACGTACGCTACCGGACGGGTACCCATCCCTGCGACGCGGGGAATCGCGCTCACGGACGCTCCTCCCCCGGCAGCTGCTGGGCGTCGTAGACGGGCACGCGGGCGCGTCGCCAGGCGACCATCTGGGCGACCTGCCAGACCAGCACGGTGACGAGCATCGAGACGCCTGCGGCGAACGAGTCCAGGGCTTCGACGCGACGCGCCACGACGAGCACTCCGAGCAGGACCAGCACCTGGGCGAAGTAGACGCTCATGCCCACCGCCATGAACAGCATCGGGTTGCGGTCCTTGACCAGCTTCTCCATGAGCAGCAGGCCGGAGGCGAAGAAGCCGATGGCGATCGCGACGCCGACGAGGGCGGAGACGCCGCCGTCGAGACCACGGAACAGGGCCAGGACGACCGATGCCAGCACACCGGCGCCGAGGGCCGGGATCACCGAGCCACGCAGCGTGGCGCTGAACGGGTAGGAACCCGTCGAGGCGCTGGGTTGCGTCATGTCTGGCCTGCCTGTTTCGTCGCGGCTGGAGTGCCTGGCGAACGGGGGGTCTGCACCCGTCGTCGGGTGCTTGTGAAAGGTATCACAAGCGCTGTCGGGGCGTCACCGGGGCCTTCGCCCGGCCCTCTCTCCCGGTCACGCCGGACGTTGCCGCGCTCACCTCTCTCTGCCGCGGGCGTGCTCGCGGCAAGGTGAGGTGGCCGCGGCACCGTGGGCGAAGCGTGGGCGGTTGGGCGTGGTGGGCGGCACCGTGGGCAACGCGTGCGCAGTCAGGCGGTATGCCGCGCTGCCCGCGCGACGGCGGCCCTCACCCGGGCGCGGATCACCTGCGGCTGCGCGAGGTCCGCCCAGGTGACGCGGACCACCTCGAACCCCAGCTCGCGCAGTGCGTCCTCACGGCGCTTCTCGGCCAGGAGTGCATCGCGTCCGCCCGGACCCGTGTACTTGACCCCGCCGTCGAACTCGACGACGACGCGCGTCCCGTCGACCAGGAAGTCGACCCGCCAGTCCCGGAGTCCCCGGACCCACACCTGCGGCGTCGCGGCGATGCCCAGCCCGCGGAACACGTGGGCCAGTCGGGTCTCGCCCACCGACTCGTGGCGGCCGTCGAGCTGGCCGACCACGAGTCGCACGGCGGCCAGCCCCGGCATGCGGCGCAGCACGTGGACCGCGGCCTCGATGTCAGCCATGGTCGTCGCTCGGGTGCGCAGGGCAGCGTCGCCCGACACGAGGGTGTTGAGGGAGCCGTTGACCATTCCGGTCTGCACGACGGACAGCGCCACGTGGACCGCCACCGAACGGGCGCGGCCGCACTCGCGGTCGGTGACGGTGGGGACGACCAGCGCGGGGTGCACGGACAGACCGGCCCGCGCTCGGGTATGACGGTCGGCGGCCCGCGTGAGGTGCACCTGGGCCAGGTCGACGCCCAGGGTCGGCAGGCCGTGCAGCAGGACGGCACTGTGGTGGCTGGCGAGCGCGTGACCCTGGAAGTGCCGCACCCACGCCCTCGCCTCGAGGACGTGACGGGCGGCGGGGCTCGCAGGCGGTTCACGGCATACCAACCGGGGATGACGCGGTGCAGCGTCCCGGACGCCACACACCGGCGCAGCGTGTTCCACTCCACCCCCAGCGCCCGCGCCTGCGCGGCGCTGACCAGTCCGTCGACGGCGAAGTCCCCCAGGTTCACCGGGCCAGCGTGGCCCAGTCGGCGCGCGTCGCGCGGCCCCAGCCGGTGGCCCTGTGGACAGGCAGTCCGACGTTGCCGCGGTCGTCGCAGGTTGCCGCGGGCGTGCTCGCGGCAGGGTGAGCCGGCCGCGGCAACGTCGCAGGGGGTGGACCCGCGGGGAGATGCCTCAGAGGTCCTTGCGCGGCACGCGACCTGCGGGGGCCCACCGCGGCAGCCAGACCGTGAGCACGCCTGCGACGACCACGAGGCCCACCACTCCCCCGGCCGCCAGCCGTGCGTCGGTCAGCAGGACGAAGCTCACCGAGCCCACCGCAGCGACGGCGGCCCACAGCCAGAGCAGCAGCACCGCCCGCCGGTGGCCGTGTCCGATCTGGAGCATGCGGTGGTGCAGGTGCTGGGCATCGGGCTGCCACGGCCGCTGCCCGCGCCTCGTACGGCGTACGACCGCCGACATCACGTCGACCACGGGCAGCAGGATGATCGCCATCGGGACCGCCAGCGGCAGCAGCGTCGCCGCGACGGGGTTGGCGCTCACCTGCGAGGGCGTGACCCCGCCGGTCGTCGAGATCATCGCGGCGGCCAGCAGCAGCCCCAGCAGCAGGGCACCGGAGTCACCCATGAACAGCCTGGCCGGGTAGAAGTTGTGGGGCAGGAAGCCCAGGCAGCAGCCGATGAGCGCCGCCGAGATGAAGGTCGCCGAGGAGAAGACGTTCGGCGGGTCGTAGCTGCGCGAGATCAGGTAGCTGTAGACGAAGAACGACGCCGCCGCGATGCCGACGACGCCTGCGGCCAGTCCGTCGAGCCCGTCGATGAAGTTCACGGCGTTGGTGCAGAACACCACGGCCAGCACCGTGAGCGCGACGGTGATCGGCGTCGGCAGCACCGTCACCCCCGCGATCGGCAGCTGGAACAGCAGGACGCCGTTGAACGCCATGATCCCCGCGGCGATCAGCTGGCCACCCATCTTGGTGAGCCAGTCGAGCTCACGGATGTCGTCGATCGCGCCGAGCAGGCACACCAGACCGGACGCCAGCAGCACCCCCTGCAGCTCCGGGCCGAGCTGGAACACCTGTCCGAGGAACGGCAGCTGGCTCGCGGCCAGCATCGACGCCGCGAAGCCGAGGAAGATCGCCACTCCCCCCAGCCGCGGGATCGGGGTGGCGTGCACGTCCCGGTCGCGCACCGGCGTGAAGGCACCGGTGCGGACGGCGACCGCGCGCATGAAGGGCGTCGCGGCATACGTGATGACCGCGGCGACCATCAGGACGAGGAGGTACTCGCGCACTTAGGGCGTGCCTCCCGGCTCTCTCGGGTGGGTGGTGGGCTCAGCCCCGAGAGTATGCCGGGAAGCGGGTCACGAGGTCGGTGACACCGGCGCGGACCTCGCGGGAGACCGCGTGGTCGGGGTCGGCGTCGCCCTGCGTGACCGCCGTGGCGATGAGCTCGGCGATCCGCTCCATCTCGGTGGTGCCCATGCCCTGCGTGGTGACGCACGGCGTGCCGACGCGGATGCCGCTGGCGATGTTGGGCTTCTGCGGGTCGAAGGGGATGGCGTTCTTGTTGAGGACGATGCCGGCGGCGTCGGAGCGCGCCTCGGCGTCGGCGCCGGTCACCCCCACGCCCTGGAGGTCGTGCAGGGACAGGTGCGTGTCGGTGCCACCGGTGGTCGGGCGGATCCCCTTGTCCCCCAACGCCGTCGCGAGGACCGCGGCGTTCTCGACGACGCGCTTGGCGTAGTCCTGGTACTCCGGGGTCGCGCACTCCTTGAAGTTCACGGCCTTGGCCGCGATGGTGTGCATCTGCGGCCCGCCCTGCATCATCGGGAAGACGGCCTTGTCGAGCTTGGCGGCGTGCTCCTCCTTGCAGACGAGGGCACCCGAGCGCGGGCCGCGCAGCACCTTGTGGGTCGTGAAGGTGACCACGTCGGCGTGGGGCACGGGGCTGGGGATCGCCTTGCCGGCGACCAGACCGATGAAGTGCGCGGCGTCCACCCAGAAGATGGCGCCGATCTCGTCGGCCAGCCTGCGGAAGAACTCGAAGTCGATGAGCCGCGGGATCGCGGAGCCGCCGGCGAGGATCACCTTGGGCTGGTGCTCCTTGGCGAGGCGCTCGACCTCGGCGTAGTCGATGTCCTCGGTCTGCTTGTCGACGCCGTAGTGCACGGCGTTGAACCACTTGCCCGAGAACGACACCTTGCTGCCGTGGGTGAGGTGGCCACCCATGGGCAGCGCCATCGCGAGGATCGTGTCGCCCGGCTGCATGAACGCGCCGTAGACGGCCTGGTTGGCGCTGGCACCCGAGTGCGGCTGGACGTTCGCGTGGTCGGCGTCGAAGAGTGCCTTGCACCGCTCGATGGCCAGCGTCTCGGCCTTGTCGACCTCGGAGCAGCCGCCGTAGTAGCGACGACCCGGGTAACCCTCGGCGTACTTGTTGGACAGGGTCGAGCCGAGCGCGGTGAGCACCTCGGGGCTCGACATGTTCTCGGAGGCGATGAGCTGGAGACCGCCGCGGATGCGGTCGAGCTCGGAGAGGAGCACCCCCGCGATCTCGGGGTCGAACGACTCGAGGGCGCCGAAGTCGGAGCCGTAGAAGGTGTCAGCGCTCATCGGGGGTCTCCTGGAGGGTGCTCTCGTCGGTGGGATCCGCGGGCAACTCTATTGCGTCGTCCGGGTGGGTTTCCGAGGTGTCCGGGCTCAGCACCTCGTCGATCTGCTCCTGGCTGATGGCCCCGGCGCGCAGCACCACGGGCGCGTCGCCGGTGCAGTCCAGGATCGTCGAGACCTCGGTGCCCGTCGCCGGCCCGCCGTCGAGGTAGACCGACACCGCGGCGCCCAGCTGGGTGGCCGCCTCGACGACCGTCGTCGCCGGGGGCTGCCCGGTGAGGTTGGCACTGGTGACGGCCATCGGGCCGACCTCGCTGAGCAGCGCGAGGGCGACGTCGTCCTCGGGCATGCGCAGGGCCACGGTGCCGTTGGTCTCGCCGAGGTCCCACATGAGGGAGGACTGCGCCGTGAAGACGAGGGTGAGCGGGCCCGGCCAGAACGCCTTGATGAGGTCGCGGGCCCACGACGGCACGTCGCTGGCCAGGCCGTCGACGGTGCGGACGCTGGGCACGAGCACCGGGGGCGGCATCTCACGTCCGCGGCCCTTGGCGGCGAGCACGGAGGCCACCGCCTCCGGGGAGAACGCGTCCGCGCCGATGCCGTAGACGGTGTCGGTGGGGAGCACCACCACCCCGCCGGAGCGAATGGCCTCGCTGGCCCGGGCGACGCCCTCGGCGCGCCCCTCCTCGGTCGTGCAGTCATAGACGGGGCTCATGGACCCCAGACTAGTTTCCCCGCGGGGGTGGCCCGCAGCCACCTCTGGGCGCCTCTACGCAGAATGCACGTTGTCGCCGGGACGATCGTCCGGACACCGTGGAACGCATGGTCCAGACCCCTGAGCAGACGACGGCCGAGCAGCTGGCCGAGCGCGTCCTCGACGCAGCCCTGGGCATGGCGGACCTCCTGTCGGTCCACGTGGGCGACCGGCTGGGGTGGTACCGCAGCCTCGTCGAGGCGGGTCCCGCCACCCCCCTCGAGCTGGCCGCCCGCACGTCCACCCACCCGCGGTACGTCCGGGAGTGGCTGGAGCAGCAGGCCGTGACGGGCCTGCTCACGGTCGACGAGCCCGTGCAGCCCCTCACCGAGGAGCGCGGCGACGCGAGGGTCTATGCCATCCCGGAGGCCACGGCCGAGGTGATGACCGACGAGCTCAGCCTCAACTACCTCGCCCCCCTGGCCCGGATGTTCGCCGCCGTCGGCCCTCAGCTCCCCCACCTGCTCGAGGCGTACCGCACCGGCGGTGGGGTGAGCTGGGACCAGCTCGGCGACGACGCCCGGCTGTCGCAGGCGGACATGAACCGGCCGTGGTTCGAGCTGGAGCTGGGCGGCGCACTGGCCGCCCTCGACCCGATCGACCAGGCCCTCGGCAGCCCCGACGCGGTCATCGCCGACGTCGGGTGCGGTGCCGGGTGGTCCACCATCGCCCTGGCCCGGGCCTACCCGCTGGCGCAGCTGCGCGGCTTCGACGTCGACGAGCCCTCGATCGCCCTGGCGCGGGACAACGCGGAGACCGCCGGCGTCTCGGACCGGGTGCGCTTCACGGCCGGGGACGCCGCGGAGCTGCCCACCGGCCACTTCAGCGCGGCGTTCGCGTTCGAGTGCATCCACGACATGCCCCGTCCCGTGGACGTGCTGGCCGCTGTCCGACGAGCACTGTCCCCGAGCGGCTTCATGGTGGTGATGGACGAGAACGTGGCCGACGAGTTCAGCCCGCTCGGTGACGAGCTGGAACGCCTGATGTACGGCTTCAGCCTGTTCATCTGCCTCCCCGACGGGATGTCGAGCCAGCCGAGCGCGGCGACCGGGACGGTGATGCGGCCCGCGGTGCTCCGCCGCTACGCAGAGCACGCGGGGTTCACCACCGTCTCGGACCTGCCGGTGGACGACTTCGGGTTCTGGCGGTTCTACCGGCTCGGGTGAGGGGCTCGGGTGCGCGGCTCGGGTGCGCCGCTCGCGGCCCCCCGGGACGCCGCCGACGCCTCGCCGACACCCCGGCGTCAGGCGCGGACGGCCACCGTCGCCCGAGGCCGGCCCGTGAGGTCGTCGTGGTCCGTCACCTCGGTCCAGAGCCCCGTGCGGCGCAGCGCTGTGGGCAGCGTCTCGCCCTGGCTGTCGGCATGCTCCATCACCAGCAGGCCACCCGGGCGGAGCAGGGCGGCGGCACGCAGCGCCACGGCCAGGGGGATGCGCAGCCCGTCGTCGCTGCCGCCGTAGAGCGCGAGCTCGGGGTCGTGGTCGCGCACCTCTGGGTCCAGGGGCACCATGCCGACCGGGATGTACGGCGGGTTGGCGACGACCACGTCCACGTGGCCGTCGAGCTCGGGGAAGGCCGTGGTGGCGTCGCCGTGCCGCAGGTCGACGGCCAGGCCGGTGTCCACCACGTTGCGCGCGGCCCACGCGTGGGCATCCTCGCCGAGCTCCACGGCATACACGGTCGCGGCGGGGACCTCGTCGGCGACGGCGAGCGCGATGGCACCCGAGCCCGTGCAGAGGTCGACGACGACGGGGGCGTCGAGCGCGAGCGCCGCCTCGATCGCGAGCCCGGCCACGAACTCGGTCTCGGGCCGCGGCACGAAGACCCCCGGGCCGACGGCCAGGTCGAGGTGGCGGAACCCGGCGCGGCCGGTCAGGTGCTGCAACGGCACCCGGGCCGCCCGTTCGACCACGAGCCCGGCGTACCTGTCGAGGAACCCGGCGTCCGCCTCGTCCAGCATCACCATGCGACGTCGGACGTCCGAGACATCACTGCCGAGGACGAAGGCGGCGAGCGCCAACGCGTCGGCCTCGGGCGAGGCGATCCCCTTGTCGGCGAGCGCCGCGCTGGCCAGGGCGACCTCGCGTCGGAACGTCGTCACGTCGCGTCGGTGCCCTCGGCGACCGCGGCCATACGCGCGGCCTCGTCGGCATCGACCGCCGACTGCACGACGGGGTCGAGCTCGCCGTCGAGGACGGTGTCGAGGTTGTAGGACTTGTAGCCGGTGCGGTGGTCGGCGATGCGGTTCTCGGGAAAGTTGTAGGTGCGGATCCGCTCGCTGCGGTCGACCGTGCGGATCTGGCTGCGCCGGGCCGCGCTGGCCTCGGCGTCGGCGGCGTCCTGGGCGATCTGGTGCAGCCTGGCCCGCAGCACACGCATGGCCGACTCCTTGTTCTGGAGCTGGCTCTTCTCGTTCTGGCAGGACACCACGACACCGGTCGGGAGGTGCGTGATGCGCACCGCCGAGTCGGTCGTGTTGACCGACTGCCCGCCCGGGCCCGAGCTGCGGTAGACGTCGATCTTGAGGTCGTTCGCGTCGATCGTCACCTCGACGTCCTCGGCCTCGGGCATCACGAGGACTCCGGCGGCCGAGGTGTGGATGCGCCCTTGGCTCTCGGTCACCGGGACCCGTTGCACGCGGTGCACGCCACCCTCGTACTTCAGCCGCGCCCAGGGGGCCTCCCCCGGCTGCGGCGTCCCCTTGGCCTTGACCGCCACCTGGACGTCCTTGTAGCCGCCGAGGTCGGACTCGGTCGCGTCGATGACCTCGGTGCGCCACCCCCTGCGCTCGGCGTACCGCAGGTACATCCGCAGCAGGTCGCCCGCGAACAGCGCGGACTCCTCGCCGCCCTCACCGGCCTTGACCTCCAGGATGACGTCGCGGTCGTCGTCGGGGTCGCGGGGCACCAGCAGGCGGCGTAGCCGCCCCTCGGCCTCGGCCAGCGTCGCCTCCAGCGCCGGCACCTCGGCTGCGAAGCCCTCGTCGTCCTGGGCGAGCTCGCGCGCGGTGGCCAGGTCGTCCGTGGCGGCGTGCCACGCGTGGTATGCCGCCACGGTCGGCGCCAGCGCGGCATACCGCTTGTTGAGGGTCCGGACCGCGTCGAGGTCCGCGTGCACGGCCGGGTCGGCGAGCTGCTTCTCGAGGTCGGCGTGCTCCTGGACGAGAGCGGCGGCGGACTCGAGCATCGAGGGCTCCTTCGGGGGCGTGCGGCGGGACTGCGGGGAAACGAATGCGCCGGCCCTGACCCCGAGGGTCAGGACCGGCGCATCGGAAGAGCTAGGAGCTCGCAGCGGCCTTCTTGCCGTAGCGGGCCTCGAAGCGGGCCACGCGGCCACCGGTGTCGAGGATCTTCTGCTTGCCCGTGTAGAACGGGTGGCAGTTCGAGCAGACCTCGGCGTGGATCGCGCCGCTGGTCGCCGTGCTGCGGGTCTCGAACGTGTTGCCACAGGTACAGGTGACCGTGGTGGCGACGTACTCGGGGTGGATGTCCTTCTTCAAAGCGTGCTCCTTGAGTCAGTGTGGCCGGGTCGGCTGGGCGGATGCCCTGTCCGTGCTGTGGAGCAGTGGACCTGCCGTGAACCGGTCAGCGGTCAAGTGTGCCAGAGAGCGGCGCACATCTCCTAAACGGCGGGGGCCGCCGTGCCATTCCCGGAGTCGACCCGGGAGTCCTGCCGCGTGAGGGCTCCTGGGGTGGCCGCGTCGGGCGGGGCGTCGGGCCCCACGAGGGGCAGCCACACCCGCACGGTCGTCCCCTGCCCCTCGACCGACTCGAGCCGCAGGTCACCGCCGTGGCCGATGACGATGGTCCGGGCGATGACGAGCCCCAGCCCGGTGCCCGGGATCGCCGCGTCGTGGGCGTTGCGGGCGCGGAAGAACCGCTGGAAGAGTCGCTGCTGGTCGGCCTCGGGGATGCCGATCCCGCTGTCGGCGACGGTGATGCGGACCCGCTCCCCGTCACGCTCGGCGGTCAGCTCGACGCGACCGCCGGCCGGCGTGAACTTGATGGCGTTGGAGCCGAGGTTGATGAAGGTGCGCTCCATGTGGGCCGGGTCCACCGCCACCACGAGGCCGGCCTCGACCGGCGCCATCTGGAGGTCGACCTCGGCCATGGCGGCCGTCGGCAGCAGCACCTCGACGACCCCGGTCAACAGCTGGCTCACCGGCACCTCGGACAGGGTCGGCTGGACGCCGGACGCCTCGATCTTGTTGAGCACCAGCAGGTCCTCGATCATGCCGCGCAGCCTCGTCGCGTTGCGCCCGATGGTGCCGAGCGCCTCGACCTGGCGGACGCTCAGCTCGCCGTAGTCGCCGTCCTCGAGCATCTCGAGGTAGCCGGCGATGGAGGTGAGCGGGGTGCGCAGCTCGTGGGACACCGTCGCCATGAAGTCGGTCTTCTGCCGGTCGAGCTCGGTGAGCTGCCGCACCTGGACGTCCTGCATCTCGGAGAGCCGCATCGCGACCACGGCCTGGGCGAGGTAGCCGGCGCACTGCTGGACGGTCTGCACCTCGTGGCGCCGCCACCTCCGAGGGGCGTCGACCATCATCACGGCCAGCACGCCGAGGCCGCGCTCACCGACCCCGACCGGGACCATGAGCAGGCTGCGCGCCCCGGTCGCCGCGTGGAAGCGACCTGCCCGCTCGTCGCTCTGCACCTCCGGCGCGAGGAGGTCCGACGGGGCGAAGAAGCTGGCCGTGCGACGCAGCTCGGCGTTGACCACGTGCACCTCCCTCGCCAGCGACGGCGGGAGCGGGTCGAGGTCGGGCAGGTCGTAGCGGTGCCACTGGGTGCGCTGGTCGATCTCGCCCAGCTCGTCGTGGGAGTAGAGCAGGACGCGGTCGGCGGCCAGTCCCTCGCCGAGCATCCCGCAGACCAACCCCAGGGCATCCCGGGTGTCCTTGGCCCCGTGGACGACGCGGGCCACGTCGATGGCCAGGCGGTGGGCCAGCAGGATCTCGGCCTGGCGTTCCTCGAGGATGCCGTTGGCACGGGTCAGGCCGTTGAAGTCCGCTGCCAGGGCGCGCACCTCGGCGGCACCGACGGCGACGTCGGCCAGCGCCTCGCGGTCTCCGTCCCGCTGGCGGTCCATGACCCGACGCAGCCGCGCGAGCGGCGCCCCCAGCGACCGCTTCAGGAGCTCGCCGGCGCCGACGATGATGCCGGTCCCGAGGAGGGCGGTCGCGGCGAAGACCCAGAGCACGCCCTGGATCGAGGACCGCGACCCCCGGCGGGCTGCGTCGCGCTCGCTGCGCACGGCCTCGTTGAGGTCGCGGTTGCTGTCGCGGAAGAGCCTGAACTGGTTGATCGCCTCGGCCTCGAGCGTGCTGCGTTCGGCCAGGGACCGGGTGGACAGCGCGTCCTCGGCCCTGATGGCTGCGGTGAACCAGGCGTCGATGGCGGCCCGCTGCTCCGTGAGCCCCTTGAGGTAGCGGCCGCGCTGCCGCTCCGGCACGGCCGAGGAGGAGAGCGAGTTCTCCAGGGTCTGGAGGTCGGCGGCGACGACCTCCTGCTTGAGCCGGTACCGGGTGAGGGGGGCGGACCCACCGACCAGCTGGCTCCAGCCGGCGTTCGCCTCGGTCATGTCAATGAGCACGGCGTTGTTGGCGTCGAAGGCCGGGCCGTAGGCCAGGGTGAGCCCCTGGATGTCGCGGCTCTGGGAGGTGAGGCTCCAGTAGGAGGCGACGGCCACCAGGGCCACGAGCGCGATCAGGGCCGAGCCGATGAGCCGGAGCTGGAGGGCGACGGACCGCTGGACCAGTCCCTTCACCGGTTGGCCCGCCCTGCGACCGGCTCGTCGGTCACAGGCTCCTCGAAGCCGGTGCGGGTCATCACTCCCCACACCTGCTTCTTGCCCCGCAGGCTCGCCCACCAGCCCTCGAGGCGCCACAGGACGGTGAGCTGCCGGTAGCCGATGTTCTCGAGGACCGACGCGACCACGATGGCCCCGAGGTCACGCCAGCGGTCGTGCCGGTGGAAGGCCCACTCCTCGACGGCGAGCGCGCACAGGGTCACGAAGATGGCGTAGCCGTAGGCGAGCAGCAGGAAGAGGATCGCGAACGGCAGGTTGATGACGTCGAGGGCCAGGGCGATCGGCACGATGACGATTCCGAACGCCTCGAGCAACGGCGCGATGAGCTCGAACAGCCAGTAGTAGGGCAGGGCGACCATGCCGACCCGGCCGTACTTCGGTCGCAGCAGCATGCCGCGGTAGGTCCAGAGCGTCTCCCACAGCCCCCGGTGCCAGCGTCGCCGCTGGCTGCGCAGAACCCCGAAGGTGCTCGGGACCTCGGTCCACGAGACCGGCTCCGGGACGAACTGCACGCGGTAGTCACGGCCCTCGTCGCGCATGCGCTTGTGGATCCGCATGACGAGCTCGAAGTCCTCGCCGATGCTGGTGTGGTCGAGCCCACCCACCTCGACGAGGACGTCGCGGCGGAACAGGCCGAAGGCGCCGCTGATGAGGATGAGCCCACCGAACCTCGACCACCCCGTGCGGCCGAGCAGGAACGCGCGGAGGTACTCGACGACCTGGATGCGGGGCAGCCAGCGGCGCGGGAGCTCGACCTTGACGACGCGCCCTGACACGACCCGGCTGCCGTTGACCGCGCGGATGGTCCCGCCGGTGGCGACCATCCGGGTCGGGTCGTCGGTGAAGGGCTGCGTGACCCGCAGCAGCGCGTCGGGCTCGAGGATCGAGTCGGCGTCGATCATGGCAACGAGCGGCTCGGTGGACGCGTTGATCCCGAGGTTGATCGCCTCGGAGCGTCCCGAGTTCTCCTTGCTCACCACGATGAGCCGGGTGTGCCCGTCGCGCGGCACGTGCACGCTCTTGACCGTCGCGTGGACCGGGACGTCCTGCGGGATCGCCCGCGGGATCTCGACGAGGTCGAAGGCCTCGACGAGGCGGGCCAGGGTCGCGTCGGCACTTCCGTCGTCGACGACGACGACCTCGTGCCGCGGGTAACGCAGCGACAGCAGGGCCTTGACCGAGGTGACGATGCCCGCCTCCTCGTTGTAGGCCGGCACCACCAGCGAGACCCCGGGGGTGAGCGGGCCTCCCAGCGCCGCCACCGCGGAGTCCCGCCGCCGGGCCTGCGAGCGGAACTCGAGTGCCGCGAGGGTGATGACCACGAGGTAGGACGTGTTGATGACGAAGAAGTAGGTGAGCACCGGCACCGAGGAGGCCTCGAGCAGCCAGACGACCGCCGAGCGGGTGGACTCCAGGGCCCCGTCCCAGCTCATGACAGGGCTCATCACAGGGCTCCCTGCAGCCGGGCGATGGTGAGGGCGGCCTCGACCGGGCGCCCTCGCCCTTCAGCGGGGTCGTCGAGCTGGACGTAGCCCTCGACGACGCCGCGGCCGGATGTGCCCAGCTCGACCAGCGCGCGGGCCGCCAGCTCGGCCAGGCGCGGGTCCGGGTCGTCGAGCAACCCGGCCAGGACGGGCACTGCCCGGGGGTCGCCGAGGTCGCCCAGAGCCGCCGCGCAGACGCGCCGGAGCGGCACCGGCTGCCCCGGCGCGGTGTGGTGGGCGAGCACGGCCACGTCGTCCGCCCCACCGATCACGCCGATCGCGCGGCCGGCTTCCTCGCGCACCGTGACGTCCGAGTCGCCCGTGAGGAGCTCGCGCAGCTGTGGCAGGGAGCGGGTGAAGCTGCCCACCCCACTGACGTAGGCAGCCACCAGCCGCTCGCCGGCGCGCTCGCTGGCCAGCGCGGCCAGCAGGTCGTCCCCGATCTCGATCCCCATGCCCACCAAGGCGCCGGCGGTGATGCCCGAGGGGATCCCGGCGTCGGGGCGGTCGACGACCTCGAGGAGGCGGCGTGCGGCGGCGCGGTCGCCGATCAGGCCCAGGGCGTACGCGGCACTGGTGCGGACCTCGATCGCGTCGTCGTCGAGCGCGGTGATGAGGTCCGGGACGGCAGCACGCTCGCGGCTGAGACCCAGCGCCTGGGCGGCCTGGGCTCGTCGGACGGGAGAACGGTGTCGCAGCAGCCTGGTCGCCGCGCGCACGGTGCCGTGGTGCCAGAGCACCTCGACGAGCTGCTCCGCCGGCAGGCCGCGGATCTTCCCTAGGAGGCGGATGACGGCGCGGTCGACCTCCTCGCCCGCGGGACCCGAGGAGCCCCGGAGCCGCTGGGCTGCGTGGCCGCCCTCGTCCTCACCGGAGCTCACCATGATGAGGTCGTGGCGGAACGGCGCGAGGACCGCGCGACGACGGCTGGCCCTGGCCGTGCGGCCGGTCTTGGTGACCGCGACGAGCGCGACCATGACCAGCGCGGCGAGGAAGACGGCCAGCGTGGAGGTGACCAGGACCCGCCAGGTCATCGCGTCCGGGCCAGCATCCCGTTGACGCGGTGGAGCAGCTCTCGTGGGCTGAACGGCTTGATGACGTAGTCGTCCGCTCCCACGGCGAAGCCGGTGTCGACGTCGCCGTCGCGTGACTTCGCGCTCAGCAGGAGGACCGGCACCTTGCTCGAGTCGCCGTCGGCCTCGCGGATCTTGCGCAGCACGTCGATGCCGGACAGCCCTGGCATCATCACGTCGAGGATCACCAGGGCCGGTGTCTGCTCCTGGAAGGCCTCCCACGCCGCGACCCCGTCGCCGACGGCCTGGACGGCATATCCCGCTTGCGTGAGCTTGAACTCCACGAGGTCACGGATGTCGGTGTCGTCGTCGGCGACGAGCACCCGTGCTCCCTCAGCCATTGCCATGTCCTGCCTTCCGTACCGAGCCGTGCGATGTCATCAATCTACGGCGTGTTGGGGTCCAGTTCGCGGTCAATCGTGCGTGTGCCGCCAGATGCGCTGAAAGCGCACGGGTATGCCGCGGGGTCCGGCACCATTTCGGCGCCCGACCCCGCGGCGGATTGGTCGGTCCGACGTCAGTCGTTGGCGTCGTCGTCGAGCCGGATCGAGCTCGTCTGCTGGACCTGCATGAGGAACTCGGTGTTGCTCTTGGTCTTCTTGAGCCGGTCGATGAGCAGCTCGATGCCCTGCTGCTGGTCGAGCGCGGCGAGCACCCGGCGCAGCTTCCACATGATCTTGAGCTCCTCGCCGGACAGGAGGATCTCCTCCTTGCGGGTGCCGGAGTTGTTCACGTCGACCGCGGGGAAGATCCGGCGGTTGGCCAGGCCACGGTCGAGCTTGAGCTCCATGTTCCCGGTGCCCTTGAACTCCTCGAAGATCACCTCGTCCATGCGGGACCCGGTCTCCACCAGAGCCGTCGCGAGGATCGTCAGCGAGCCACCGTTCTCGATGTTGCGCGCCGCGCCGAAGAACTTCTTCGGCGGGTAGAGCGCGGCCGAGTCGACGCCGCCGGACAGGATCCGGCCGCTCGCGGGGGCGGAGAGGTTGTAGGCGCGGCCCAGCTTGGTGATCGAGTCGAGCAGCACGACGACGTCGTGACCCATCTCCACGAGCCGCTTGGCCCGCTCGATGGCCAGCTCGGCCACCGTGGTGTGGTCCTCGGCCGGACGGTCGAAGGTGGAGGAGATGACCTCGCCCTTGACGGCGCGCTGCATGTCGGTGACCTCCTCCGGGCGCTCGTCCACCAGGACGACCATGAGGTGGCACTCGGGGTTGTTGGTCGTGATCGCGTTGGCGATGGCCTGCATGACCATGGTCTTGCCGGCCTTGGCCGGCGCCACGATGAGTCCACGCTGGCCCTTGCCGATCGGGGCCACGAGGTCGATGACCCGGGTCGTGAGGATGCCCGGCTCGGTCTCGAGCCGCAGGCGCTGCTGCGGGTAGAGCGGCGTGAGCTTGCCGAACTCGACGCGCTTGCGTGCGTCGTCGGGGGTCATGCCGTTGACGGTGTCCAGGCGGACCAGCGCGTTGAACTTCTGTCGCTGCGTCTGCTGCTGCTGGTCGTCACGCTGCGCCCTGACCGCACCGGTGACGGCATCGCCCTTGCGCATGCCGTTCTTCTTGACCATGCCGAGCGGGACGTAGACGTCGTTGGACCCGGGCAGGTAGCCGGACGTGCGGACGAACGCGTAGTTGTCGAGGACGTCGAGGATGCCGGCCACGGGCACGAGGACGTCGTCCTCCTCCACCTGCGGCTCGTTGTCGTAGTCGCCGCCGAACTCGCCCCGGCCGGTGCGGCCGCGCTTGTCACGGTTGCGGTTGCGGTTGCGGTTGCGGCGGCGTCCGCCGCGGCCGTCACCGTCGTCGTCGTAGCCGCCCTGGCCCTGGGCGCCGCCCTGGTCCTGGTCCTGGTTGCCGCGCTGGTCCTGGTCCTGGTTGCCGCGCTGGCGGTCGCCCTGCTGACGCCCGGCGCGGTCGCCCCGGTTGTCACGCTCGCCCTGACGGTCTCGTGCATCGCGGTCGCCCTGCTGGCGGTCGCCCTGCTGACGGTCACCCTGCTGACGGTCGCCCTGCTGACGGCCCGTACGGTCGCCCCGCACGTCGCGGTCGCCCTGCTGGCGGTCGTCCTGCTGACGGTCTGCGCGGCTGTCCCGGTCCTGGCGATCAGCCTGCTGACGCTCGCCGCGACCGTCGCGCTCCTGGCGGTCAGCCTGCCGGCGGTCCCCACGGTCAGCCTGCTGGCGGCCGTCACGGTCACCCTGGCTGCGGCCCTCGCGCTGCTCGTCGGCGGGACGCTCGGTCCGCTCGTCCCGGGCCGGGGCTTCGGTGGTCACGCTGGACGGTGCGCTCGAGCCGGACTGGCGGGCCTTGATGGCCGTCACCAGGTCGCCCTTGCGCATCTTCGCCGTGCCGGTGATGCCCATGCTCGCGGCGAGACCCTGCAGCTCCGCCACCTTCATGGCGGTCAGGTTGCCCGAGCGGCGCGGCTTCTCTGCGGCGTCCTGCGATGCAGTGGCGTCGAGAGTGGTGGTGTCTGTCACGAAGGATCCTTCCCCCTCGTATGCGGCCGGTGTCAGAACCGGGCCGGTGGTGGGGCCGAGCGGAGAGCTGGCCGGTTGGAAGCCACACGAAGCACGGGGAGGCCAGAGGCAGCGTCAAGGCCGCCATCGTGTGGTTTGGGTGCAGATCGCTGCTGGATGCTCGAGAGGTGGCATCGGCTGCGCCTGCTCTCACAATGTAACACCCGTCCCGCAGGCGGGAGTCCATCTCGCGCGGATGTCGTCAACCCGGCACGCGTTCGACCCGGGCACCGGTGGCCGGCACCCCGGGTCGCAGTACCTGCCAGTCGCCCCCGTGGACCATGGCCTCCACCGCGTCGGCGCGGGCGTGGGTCGACAGCACGAGCACCGAGGGGCCGGCACCCGAGATGACGGCGGCATGACCGGCGGCCCGCAGCTCGTCCACCAGGGCCATCGACGCGGCGAACGACTCGCGACGGGCCTCCTGGTGCAGCCACTCGCGCGTCGCGGGGAGGAGCAGCGACGGGTCGCTCGTGAGGGCGTGGACGAGCAGCGCAGCCCGGCCCGCGTTGACCGCGGCGTCGCCGTGTCGGACGTGCGAGGGCAGCACCGAGCGCGCCTTGGCGGTCGAGAGCTGGGCCGCAGGGACGACGACGACCGGAGTGACCTCGGCGTGCAGTGGGAGCCGCACGGTGTGCGTCCCGTCGGACCCGCCGTCGCTCCACGAGATCGTCAGCCCGCCGAACACGCTCGCCGACGAGTTGTCCGGGTGGCCCTCGAGCTGCGCCGCCAAGGTGTTGACGAAGCCGAGGTCCGGGGACGCGGCCGCCTCCGAGGCCGACGAGGAAGGCGACGCGGAGGCCGACATCGACGCAGGCTCGTCCGACCGGCATACGTCGTGGAGGCCTTGTGCCGCAACGATTCCGGTGACGATCGCGGTCGCGGACGATCCGAGTCCCCGGCCGTGCGGGACGCCGTTGCGGCACCGCAGGTGCAGCCCTGCGGGCGCGGCCACGCCGAGCTCGTCCCAGGTGCGGAGCATGGTGCGGTGGACGAGGTGGCTGGCGTCGCGGGGCACGTGGTCGGCGCCCTCCCCCTCGACGTCGATGCGCAGTCCGGGCTCGTCGACCACCGTGGCCGTGCACTCGTCCCAGAGGCCGAGCGCCAAGCCGATCGAGTCGAAGCCGGGCCCGAGGTTGGCGCTGCTCGCCGGCACCCGCACACGGACCGCGGCGCCGGGGGCGAGGTCGCGGCCCATCAGTCCTGGAGCCCCAGGGCCCGCGCGGCGGTGAAGGCGTCGACGGGCACCCGGGTCGGGGCGACGTCCGACCCGTCGGCGTTCTTGAGGGCCCACTGCGGGTCCTTGAGCCCGTGCCCCGTGACCGTGCAGACGACCGTGGCCCCGGACGGCACCTGGCCGGCCTCGCTGGCCTGCAGGAGTCCGGCGACCGACGCGGCCGACCCCGGCTCGACGAAGATCCCCTCGCGGGCAGAGAGCACCCGGTGGGCGTGCAGGATCTGCGCGTCGGTGACCGACTCGATGCGCCCGCCCGACTCGTCACGCGCCGCCTCGGCCTGCCTCCACGAGGCGGGGTTGCCGATCCGGATGGCGGTGGCAATGGTGTCGGGCTCGTCGACGGGGTGCCCGAGCACGATGGGCGCGGCGCCCGCGGCCTGGAACCCCCACATCTGCGGGAGCCTCGTCGCCGGGCCGGGCTGGTCGCTGTCGCGGTGGTACTCGCGGTAGCCCTTCCAGTACGCCGTGATGTTGCCGGCGTTGCCCACCGGCAGGCAGTGGATGTCGGGGGCGTCGCCGAGGGCGTCGACCACCTCGAACGAGGCGGTCTTCTGGCCCTCGATGCGCGCGGGGTTGACGGAGTTCACCAGCTCGACCGGGTAGGCCTCGGCCAGCTTGCGCGCGAGCGTCAGGCAGTCGTCGAAGTTTCCGTCGACCTGCAGCAGCGTCGCGCCGTGGGCGATGGCCTGGCTGAGCTTGCCCATGGCGATCTTGCCGTCGGGCACGAGCACGGCACACGTCATACCGGCCTTGGTGGCGTAGGCCGCAGCGCTGGCGCTGGTGTTGCCGGTCGAGGCGCAGATGACCGCCCGCGCGCCGTTCCTGGCGGCCACCGAGATCGCCGCTGTCATGCCGCGGTCCTTGAACGAGCCCGTCGGGTTGAGCCCTTCGTACTTCACGTAGACGGTGGCACCCGTGAGCTCGGACAGGTGCTCTGCCGGGATCAGCGGGGTGCCGCCCTCCTGGAGCGTCACCACCGGTGCACCGGCGAGCGTCGGCAGGCGGTCGGCATACTCGCGGATCACCCCGCGCCACAGGCTCGGCATCAGAGTCCCTCCACCCGCATCACCGAGGTCACCTCGCGCACCGTGTCGAGCTCGGCGAGGGCGCGCACGGTCGCCGCGAGCGCGGCGTCGGGCGCGCTGTGGGTCACCACGACCAGCTGGGCCCTCGCGGGCTCGTCCGCGCGGCCCTCGACGATCTGCTGCCGGACCGTCTCGATCGACACGTCGTGCTCTGCGAACGCGGTGGCCACCTGGGCGAGCACGCCCGGACGGTCGGCCACGTCGAGGCTGATGTGGTAGCGCGTCAACGCCTGGCCCATGTCGAGGACGGGCAGGTCGGCGTAGGCGGACTCGCCGGGTCCACGCCCGCCACCGACCCGGTGCCGCGCGACCGCCACGACGTCACCGAGCACGGCGCTTGCCGTGGGGTCGCCGCCGGCGCCCTTGCCGTAGAACATGAGCTGGCCGGCCGCGTCGGCCTCGACGAAGACGGCGTTGAAGGCCTCGCGAACCCCGCCGAGGGGGTGCGACCTCGGGATCATCGCCGGGTGGACGCGCACGCTCACGCCGCTGTCGACGCGCTCGCAGATCGCCAGCAGCTTGACGACGCAGTCCATCTCGCGGGCGGCCTGGACGTCGGCGGCCGACACCTCGGTGATGCCCTCGCGGTAGACCTGGTCGCTGCTGACGCGGGTGTGGAAGGCGAGCGACGCGAGGATCGCGGCCTTGGCCGCAGCGTCGAAACCCTCGACGTCGGCGGTCGGGTCGGCCTCGGCGTAGCCCAGCGCCTGGGCCTGCTCGACGGCCTCGGCGAAGCCCTGGCCGGTGGTGTCCATCTTGTCGAGGACGTAGTTGGTGGTGCCGTTGACGATGCCGAGCACCTTGCGGACGTCGTCGCCGGCGAGCGACTCGCGGATCGGGCGCAGGATCGGGATGGCTCCGGCCACCGCGGCCTCGTAGTACAGGTCGACGCCGTGCTCGGCCGCAGCCGCGTACAGCGACGGCCCGGCCTCGGCCAGGAGCGCCTTGTTGGCCGAGACCACCGAGGCGCCGTGCTTCATGGCGGTCTCGATGAGGGCCTTGGCCGGCTCGATCCCGCCGATGACCTCGATGACGATGTCGGCCCGGGTCACGAGGGACTCGGCGTCGGTCGTGAACAGTGCCGGGTCGACCGGCAGGTCAGAGCGGTCGCGCCCAGCCCTGCGCACGGCGATCCCCACGAGCTCCAGGGGTCGTCCGATGCGCGCGGCGAGGTCGTCGGCGTGCTCGACCAGCATGCGGGCGACCGAGGACCCGACCACGCCGCACCCGAGGAGCGCCACCTTGAGGGGCTCCCCCGCCGTCACCTGCTGGCTCTCACTCACACCTGCTCCTCGCGCCCTCGTGGGGCTGTCTCACGGTCCGGCCCATCGTGACGGGTGACCACTTCGTGGACGCCCATTGTTCCGCCATCCGGACATTCTCCGACCTGGGGCACGACACACCGTCGATTCTGCGCGGTCCGGCGGGTTTCGACGGCGAGTCCTTCCTCGGTGCGGGGTCGGTCAGCCCTGGTCGAGGGCCAGCAGGTCGTCGACCGTCTCGCGGCGCACGAGCACCCTGGCCTGCCCGTCGCGGACCGCCACGACCGGCGGCCGGGGCGTGTGGTTGTACTGGCTCGCCATGCTGCGGCAGTAGGCGCCGGTGCCCGGGACCGCGATGAGGTCGCCGGCGGCGATGTCGTCCGGGAGGTACTCGTCCATGACCACGATGTCGCCGCTCTCGCAGTGCTTGCCGACGACGCGGGCCAGCCGAGGGGTCGCATCCGAGCGACGGCTCGCCAGCGTGCACGAGTAGTCGGCGTCGTAGAGGGCGGTGCGGATGTTGTCGCTCATGCCGCCGTCGACGCTGACGTACGTGCGGGTCACTCCCCCACCGAGGTCGACGTCCTTGACCGTGCCCACCTCGTAGAGCGTGAAGGTGCTCGGACCGACGATGGCCCGGCCGGGCTCGATGGAGATGCGTGGCCGGGGCGTGTCGGGGCTGCCGTCGCCGATGGCCTTGAGCTCGCGCCGCACCAGGTCGGCCATCTGCTCGCCCAGCTCGCGGGGGTGCAGGGGTGTGTGCTCGGAGGTGTAGGCGATGCCGTAGCCCCCGCCCAGGTCGAGCTCCGGCAGGTGGATGCCGTGGACCCGGGCGACGTCGGCGTGCAGCCCGATGAGCCGCCGGGCGGACACCTCGAAGCCCGAGGTGTCGAAGATCTGGGAGCCGATGTGGCTGTGCAGCCCCAGCAGCTCGAGTCGGTCGGGGTGCTCGAGGATGCGGGCCACTGCCTCGGCGGCCCGGCCCCCGGACAGGCTGAAGCCGAACTTCTGGTCCTCGTGGGCCGTCGCGATGAACTCGTGCGTGTGCGCCTCGACTCCGACCGTCACGCGCACCATGACGGGGGCCCGGACCTGCAGCTCCGCGGCGACGGCGGCGATCCGCTCGATCTCCTCGAACGAGTCGACGACGATGCGGCCGACGCCGTACTCCAGTGCCTGACGGATCTCGGCCACCGACTTGTTGTTGCCGTGCAACCCGATTCGCGCAGCAGGGAAGCCGGCCCGCTGGGCCACCGCGAGCTCACCACCCGAGCACACGTCGAGGCACAGGCCCTCGTCGGCGACCCACCGGGCGACCTCGGTGCACAGGAAGGCCTTGCCGGCATAGAAGACGTCGACCCCGCCGAGGTCGGCGAACGGCGCCGCGAACTCGTCGCGGAACGCCCGCGCCCGGGCGCGGAAGTCAGCCTCGTCGACGACGTATGCCGCCGTGCCGAACTCGCGGGCGAGCGTCACCACGTCGACGTCCCCGACGACGAGCCGGCCCGCGTCGTCGCGCGTCACGGTCAGCGGCCAGAGCTGGGGCATCAGCTCCATGACGTCGGTGGGCCAGGGCAGCCAGTGCGGGGGGCCGCCGTAGCCCTCCGCGTGGAGGGCGCCTGCCTCGTGAGCGCGCATGGGCTACATCCTGTCGGGTGCGGAGACCCCCAGGAGGTCCAGTCCGTTGGCCAAGACCTGCCGGGTGGCGTCGTTGAGCCACAGCCGCGTGCGGTGCAGGTCGGTGATCTGCTCGTCGGCGGTCATCGGCCGGACGCGGCAGGTGTCGTACCACTTGTGGAAGTGGCCTGCAAGGTCCTCGAGGTAGCGGGCCACCCGGTGTGGCTCGCGCAAGTGGGCCGCCTGGGCGACGACGCGGGGGAAGTCGCCGAGGATGGCGAGCAGGGACGCCTCGGTGGGGTCCGTGAGCAGCGACGGGTCGAACCCGTCGGCGCGGTCCACGCCGTCCTCGCCGGCCAGCCGGGCGACGTTGGAGGTCCGGGCGTGGGCGTACTGCACGTAGAAGACCGGGTTGTCGTTGGTCTGCTTGCGCAGTTCCTCGCCGTCGAGCGACAGCGGGCTGTCGGCGGGGTAGCGCGAGAGCGAGTAGCGGATCGCGTCGGTGCCGATCCAGCTGATGAGGTCACGCAGCTCGATGATGTTGCCGGCCCGCTTGGAGAGCTTGGCGCCGCCGAGGTTGACCAGCTGGCCGATCTGCACCTCGATGTTGCGCTCGGGGTCGTCGCCGGCGCAGGCAGCGATGGCCTTGAGCCGGTTGATGTAGCCGTGGTGGTCGGCGCCGAGGAGGTAGATCTTCTCGTCGAAGCCACGGTCCTTCTTGGACAGGTAGTAGGCGGCGTCGGCGGCGAAGTAGGTCGGCTCACCGTTGGCGCGGATGAGGACGCGGTCCTTGTCGTCGGTGAAGTCGGTGGTGCGCAGCCAGATCGCGCCGCCCTCGTCGTAGACGTGGCCCTGCTCGCGCAGCCGGTCGACCGCCTGCTCGACCGCCCCGGAGTCGTGCAGGGCGGCCTCGGAGAACCACACGTCGAAGTGGACGCCGAAGTCGGCGAGGGTGTCCTTGATGTCCTGCAGCTGGGCGTCGTAGGCCACCACCCGGGCCGCAGCCAGAGCCTCGTCGGCCGGGAGCTCCAGCAGGTCGGGGCGGGCGGCCAGCGCCTGGGCGGCGAGGTCGTCGATGTACGCCCCGGGGTAGCCGCCCTCGGGCGTCGGCTCGCCCTTGGCGCTGGCGAGCACCGAGGCCGCGAACTTGTCCATCTGCGCGCCGGCATCGTTGATGTAGTACTCGGTGGTCACGGTCGCCCCGGACGCCTTGAGCAGCCGGCTCATGGCGTCACCGAGGGCAGCCCAGCGGGTGTGGCCCAGGTGCAGCGGCCCGGTCGGGTTGGCCGAGATGAACTCGACGTTGATGACGTGGCCGGCCTCGGAGTCGTTGTGCCCGAAGGCCGCCCCAGCCTCGACGATCGTGCGCGCGAGCTCGCCCGCGGACGCGGCGTCGAGGGTGATGTTGAGGAACCCCGGCCCGGCGATGTCGACCGCCTTGACCCCGGACACCTGGCCGAGGCGCTCGGCGAGCTTCGTGGCGACGTCTCGCGGCGGCATACCGGCGCCCTTGGCGAGCTGGAGGGCGATGTTGGTCGACCAGTCGCCGTGGTCACGGTTTCGGGGACGCTCCACGCGGACCTCCGCCGGCACGTCCACGCGGAGGTCACCGGCGTCGACGGCGGCGGTGAGTGCGGTGCGGATGGCTGCGGAGAGCTCTTCGGGAGTCACCCGCGCAAGTCTAGGGCGCCTGCGAGCGTGCCCTGCCCTCGGCCAGGAAGCGCCCGACGAGCCGCACGAGCTCCTCGGGGTCGAAGGGTTTGGAGACGAACGCGTCGAGTCCCGAGCCCACGGCCTGGGCGCGGTCGTGGACCTGCACCGAGGCCGTCACCATGACGACCGGTATGGCGGCCAGCCGCGGGTCCGCGCGGATCCGGCCGATCGCCCACCACCCGTCGCGGGGCGCCATCTGGGCGTCGAGCGTGATCACGCCGGGCAGCTCGTCGGCCTCGTGGAGCTGGTCGAGCAGGTGCTGCCCGTCTGCGGCCTCGACGACGTCGTAGCCCTCGAGCTCGAGGTTCAGCCTGATGAGTCGCCTGATCTGCTCGGTGTCGTCGCAGACGTAGACGAGTCCCCCGCGTTCCATGGAGGTCACCCTAGGCTGCGAACGGCCCTGATGAGACGTCTTGGTGCACCCTGGGTCTGCTCCCCCCAGGATCCCGTGAGTCCCGTTGCCGGCTCCGCGCCGAGGTCGTCGAGACCAGCCACCATTCGCGGCTAGCCCAGTGAGGCGAGAAGCCCCTCGAGCTCGCTGCCGTTGCGGTCGAAGTCGAAGCTCCAGTCCGACGTGAAGGCCTCTTGGGTCCAGCCGCGCGGGGGGTGGTAGATGTCGGGAGCGCTCCAGAAGTAGTCCGTTCGACCTCCCAGCAGGGACGCGAACAGGTACTCGTTCCGGGCGGTGTAGGCCTCGTGGGCCAGCACGATCAGCTGGGTCAGCCCCTCGGCATACATGATGTTGAACATCGCAGAACCGCCGAAGCCGGCGACGACCTTCGCGTTCCGGAACGCTGTCGCCTGTTGTGCCAGCGAGAGGTCCTCCGGGTAGACGACGGTGAACCCGTGGCGACGGAAGACCTCCTCGACCTTCGCGCCGTTTCGGCAGGACCTGGCCCCTCCGGGCTTGCGCGAGACAAAGATCCGGGCTGCCTCGAACCCGGGATCCTCGGCGAGGTTGCTGCTGATGCGCTTCCAGACCTGCGCCATGTCCGGGTGGACGTAGTGAGGGGGGCTGTTGTGCCACATGGGCGTCGCCCCGATGACATTGTTGAGCCAGACCGGGCCGTCGACGCAGACCATGTCCTGCTCATCGATCCCGTAGGCGCGGAACAGCTTGCGCTCGAGCTGCGAGTCCCGGTCCTTCGGGTTGCGAGTCCTCCAGACCGCCTTGAGCTCCGGGAACTGCCGCTTGGCCTCGTCCCAACCCCACAGTCGCGACAGGACCTCGGTGGTGATGTGGCCGAAGTGCCCCGGGAACGGCGAGTCGAGGTGGTAGTAGACGCCCTCCAGACGAGCTGCCGGCAGGTGCTTGCGGGACAACGTGCCGAACTGGCGGGTGCTGTCGAGGACCTTGTTGTGCTGCAGCCGATGGTGCAGGTGGTGACGAAAGGTCTCGGGCAGCATCGTCCCTTCGGTGAACAGCAGCGAATGCGTGGCCATCCCCAGGTGACCCGTGTAGATCCGCATGCGCATGTCCGGGTACTTGAGGGTCGGCTCGAGCCACCTGATCTCGGTCTGGGCCCTGTGCGACACCAGCTCGGTGCGAACGTGGAACTCGCCTGCCGGCAGCTTCACCAGGAGCCTCGACGTGGCCGACTCGTCGCGGGTGGGGAGCAGGCGATCCACCTCGTGGTCGCGGAGCTTCAGGTAGTGCCTCCCCTTCTTCTCCACCACGAGCGCGGGTCCGGAGGAGCTGACTGCTTCGATGGCGGGTTGGGCCCACGTCTCGCCGCGACCCTCCATCACGAGTGCCAGCTTCGCCGTCAGCGGGTTCTCGCCCCCGTGCAGCGAGACGTAGACGCCCTTGTGGCGAAGGTGCAGGAAGAGAGTGGACCAGGTGGTGTCATGAGGGAGCCCGTCGGCCCGCGAGACGTCGACGATCGCGTCGAACGGGCCGAGGCGCTTGAGCTGCCAGTCCAGGTCGACGAGCGTGTCCGCCTCGATGTGCGAGACCCCCGGGCGCTGGAGCTCCCCGTCAGTCGGGCTCTCCGGCGAGAGCACGACCACCCGCACTCCTTGGCGTTCCAAGGCGGGCGGCGGGGCGCCATACCCTCGCAGCCGGTGGTGCACACCGCGCACTCGACTGGCGAGTCCCCTCCGCGCGACGTGCAGCCGGGTCCGTCGTCGTGTTCCAGCAGTCTGGATCGCGTCCAACACCAGCCTGACGTCGGCTGCAGCGGCCTGGGAAGCGACGATCGCAACGTTGCTGAGATCTCGTCCCTCGAGTGCCGTCCGCACGTCCACGGGACGACAGCCTGCCACGTTTGGCACGTGCGCTCGACCTGGGTCCGCGCCACCGGCAGCCGGGTCTGCGAGCACCCGCTCCGTCATCCCCGATCCGCTTGCTCCGTCTGGCAATCGGCGTCCCCGATGGTCAGCCCACGGAGCCTCCCCGCGCACGCCGGTGGTGCCGGGCGGCCGGGTCAGGGCGCAGAGTAGGGTTGCTCGGGTGATTCCAGGCAGCACGTCGTGGCTGGAGCTGGTACCCACGGTCCTCCTGGCTGCTGCCCTGCTGCTCGTCCCCGGTGCCGTGACAGCTCGCGCCGCCGGTGCCCCGTTCCTCACCGCCCTCTCCGTCGCCCCCGTGGTCAGCACCACGATGCTCGCCGGAGTCGCTGTCGCCGCCGCGTGGCTGGGCGTTCCTTGGGGCCTGGCCCCCCTCGCAGCCGGGGTCGTCGGGGTGTGGCTCTGCGCAGCGCTCGTCGGCCGGGCCTTGCGTCGGCGCTCACGGTCGACCCACCGAGGAGAGGATGCGCAGGGGCCGGGCTCGCAGGCTCGCACGGATCGCCTGGTGGGCTGGGCGACGGCCGGTGGTGTCGCCGTCGCCGGCTTCCTCGTGGCGGCGGTTCTCGTCCCACTCTCGGTCACCCCGGACCACTTCCCGCAGCATCCGGACACCATCTTCCACCTCGGTACGGCTCGGTGGATGGTCGAACATCGAGACGCGTCCGTTCTCCACGCAGACGGGTTCGTGTCGGGTACCGGCCCGCAGACCTACCCCGCGGCCTTCCACGTCGTCACCTCGACCACCGCCCTGCTCGGTGGCACCAATGTCGTCGTGGCCACCTCCGCGTGCGTGCTGGTGATGGCGGCCGTCGTGTGGCCCCTCGGCATGATGCTCCTGGGACGGGCGATCTTCGGCTCCCGTCCCGAGGTGGTCATGACGACGGCGGTGGCCAGTGTCCTGTTCACGGCCTTTCCCTTCGCCCTCATGGGTTACGGCGTCCTGTGGCCGAACCTCTTCGGCCAGGCGCTGCTTCCGTCCACGCTCGCCCTGGCGACAGCCGCGATCGCCCGCTTCGCCCCGCACCGCGACCCGGTCCTTCGGCCCGTGCCCGCAGCGGCCCTGCTGCTCGCGGCGCTCCCGGGGCTGACGCTGGCCCACACCAACGCGACGGTCTCGTTTCTCGTCCTCGCCTACCTCGTCGCGGCCCTCGCAACCCTTCGCAGGGCCTGGGAGGTGCGGACGAGACCGGTCCGGTCGCTCGGGCTCGTCGCAGGGCTCGTCATCGCATCGGTGGTTGCTGCCGCGGCGGCCACAGCCGTACGACCTGCGTCGATGGTCCGTTACCGACCCCTCGGCCCTGAGCAGGACCTGCGGGCGGCTCTGGTCGACACCGCCTTCTTCGCTCCCCGTCAGGGCCTCCCCCTGGTCCTCCTGTCGATCGTCGTGGCGCTCGGAGCGGCAGCCCAGCTGCGCCGGCACCGTGGCGCGGGCTGGGTGGTGGCCGGACTCGCTCTGTACATGGGCATGTTCCTGCTGAACATCGCGGTGGACTCACCGACCGTCCGCTACCTGACGTGGCCCTGGTACAACGACCCCGTGCGACTGGCGGCCATCGGCGTCCTGCCCGCGGCGCTCTGCGCCTCCGCGGGCCTGCTCGCACTCGGGACGCTCGCCGCGCACCCTCTCCGGAGCAGGCGTTGGGCGCCGGTCGCGACCACCACCGTTGTCCTGGCCGCGCTCGTCCTCGTCACGCGGGGCTATGTCGGCGCACATCGCGACTTCGTCGACGGCTACTTCTCCCCGCCAGCCTCGCGTTCGTGGGCCAGCGACGGCGAGCTGCGCGCGCTGAACCGGATGGCCCGGCACATCCCACCGGGTGCCGTGACGGCCGCGAACCCGTGGAACGGCGCCACCTACCTCTACATCACGAGCGGGCGGCGCCTGCTGGTGCCGACGGAAAAGGCGCTCACGCCCGGGGACCGAACCCTGCTCGCGGCACAGCTGGACCGGGCCGGCACCTCCCCCGAGGTGTGCGACGCCGCACGACGACAGCACGTGGAGTATGCGATCACCGGAGGGCAGCCCTTCGCCGCGGCGGGAGCCAGGCGACTGGCGCAGTACCGCGGGATAGACCGGGTGGGTCAGTCGTCGGCCTTCCACCTCGTCGCCGAGGAAGGTCCGTACCACCTGTACGTCCTGACACAGTGTGCCGGCGACCCGCGAGAACCTGCAGGTGGTTAGGGACGGCAGCCACCGCCCCGGCGCTGAGGTGGGTCCAGCTCGCTGCTAGGCTCTGCCGTTCCACCCTCGGGACCGATGCCCCGGGTGGAGACCGCAGGTCAGCAAGCAGGCGTCCGCAGGCTGCTAACCTCTGCGGGCGCCCCCTGCCCGGGAGCGCACCGTGTCGCCCCCGTAGCTCAGGGGATAGAGCACCGCCCTCCGGAGGCGGGAGCGCAGGTTCGAATCCTGCCGGGGGCACCACGCGTCGAAGGGGTGGGAGACCGCCCCTTCGACGCGTTCAGGGGCCGGTTTCCCACCCTCTCGGCGATACCTGTGGATGACCCCAGAGCCGTATGCCGCGCCTCCAGCATGCTTCGTGCGATGCCCCGCCGTCCTTCCGACCTCCCCGCCGCGCTGACCAGCGGCGCCTTCACCCCGGCGACCGCCCGCCTCGAGGGCGTCGGCGAGAAGCGACTGCGCCACCGTGAGCTGCTGCGGCCGCTGCACGGGGTCCGCCTGGCCGCGACGCCCCCGTCAGAACTGCGCCGCGGCGAGTCGGACGTGCAGCGTCGCACTCGGGAACTCGCCCGGGCTGCCGCGCTGGTCCTGCCGGCTGACGCGGGCTTCTCGCACTGCACCGCTGCGCTCCTCCATGGCCTCCCGCTCCCCCGACCACGCGAGCACGTGGAGCCTCTGCACGTCATACGGCACAGCGGTCGCAACCCCGTGGACCGGCCGCAGGTCAGCGCACACAGGGGGCTCGAGCTACGCACGGTCTCGATGCGAGGCACCCTGCGCGTGGTATCCGAAGCCGACACCTGGGTCGACCTGGCCATGCTGCTGGGTGTCCAGGACCTGGTCGTGGTCGGCGACCGGGTGGCCCGACGCGCCGACTCCGTCGAGCCACTCCACGAGGCCCTCGCGCGGCGCGGCAGCCCCCGAGGCGTCGTCAGGTTGCGCGAGGCGCTGCGCTGGGTCCGGGTCGGCTCGGACTCCGGCATGGAGACCCGCTCCAGGCTGCTGTTCTGCCGGCACGGACTCCCCGAGCCTGAGCTCAACGCCACGCTGACGGCGGCGGACGGTTCGGGCTTCCTCTGCCGCAGCGACTTCGTCTGGCGAGAGGCCAAGGTGATCGGCGAGTACCAGGGCGACGCGCACTTCGGCAGCTTCGAGCGCGGCGATGACGACATCGCGCGTCGGCTGCTGGCGGAGGACGACGACTGGAAGTACGTGGAGATGACCAGGAACGACTACTTCAACCCTGCGCGTCGCATGGCGCTGCTGCGACGCCTGGGGCGCTACCTAGGCGTCGAGGAGGTGGCAAACCGCCCCCACCCGGTCTGGTCAGGGCGGTTTGCCACCGCGTCGGTGCGGTGCTGACCGGCTCAGGGAAGCCGGTCAGCGCTGGGAGGCGTCGGTGACCTCGCCGACGAGCTCCTCGATGACGTCCTCGAGGAAGACGACGCCGATCGCGGTGCCCTCGGGGTCGACGACCCGGGCGAGGTGGGCCCCGGTGCGCTGCATCGTCCGCAGCACCTCCTCGACCTCGTCGGCGGCCTGCACCGTCGCGAGCTTGCGCACCCGCTTGACCGGCACCGGCAGGCCACGCTCGATGTCGTCCGCGTAGAGCACGTCCTTGAGGTGCAGGTAGCCCGCCAGCTGCCCGGAGCGGTCGAGCAGCGGGTAGCGCGAGAAGCCGCGCTTGGCGACCAGCCGCTCGACGTCGTCCGGCGTCGCGGTGATCGGCAGGGTGACGAGGTCCGCGAGCGCGACCGCCACGTCGACGGCGTCCTTGTCGCTGAACTCCAGCGCCGCTCCGACGAGCCCGTGCGGGCCCTCCTCGATGAGCCCCTCGTGGTGGGACTCGGCGAGGATGTGCTCGACCTCCTCGGCCGTGAACGCCGACGCGATCTCGTCCTTGGGCTCGATCCCGAACAACCGGACCAGCCCCTTGGCGATCGACTCCATGACGGTGATGACCGGCCGGATCGCCTTGGTGATGAACAGCAGGGCCGGAACCAGGACCAGCGCCGAGCGCTCCGGACCCGCGATGGCGAGGTTCTTGGGGATCATCTCGCCGACCACGACGTGCAGGTAGACGATGATGAGCAGCGCCAGGGCGAGGGCCACGCCGTCGGTGACGCCCTCCGGCAGGCCGAGGTGGTGGACGACCGGCTCGAGGGCGTGGTGCAGTGCCGCCTCGGAGATGGCACCGAGCAGGACCGAGCAGACGGTGATGCCCAGCTGGGCGCAGGCCAGGAGCGAGCCCATCTGCCCGAGCGCGTCGAGGCAGATCTGCGCGCGTCGTGACCCGTGCGCCGCCAGGGGCTCCAGCGCGGACCGCCGGGCTGCCATCGCCGCGAACTCCGCGCCGACGAAGAACGCGTTGACCAACAGGAGCAGGATCGTGCTCCAGACCGCGAGGGCGCTCATCGGCCGGCCTCCGACGGCCGGTCGCCGGCGGCCGGGCCAGCGGAGACCTCGTCCCCCGCCTCGGCCTCCGGCACCGGCACGAACCGCAGCCGGTCGGCACGCATGCCGTCCATCGCCAGCACGGCGATCTGCCAGCCTGGGATGGTGACGACGTCGCCCACCGCGGGGATCCGTCCGAGCTCGGCCATCACGAAGCCGCCGGTCGTCTCGTACGCCGGCCCGTCCGGCACCTCGGCGCCCAGCCGCTCGCGGACCTCGTCGGGGCGCCACAGCCCCGGGACGGTCCACGAGCCGTCGGTGAACTCGCGACCGATCGTGCGGAACACGTCGTGCTCGTCCGACACCTCGCCGACGATCTCCTCGACGACGTCCTCGAGCGTGACGACCCCGGCGGTTCCGCCGTACTCGTCCACCACCACAGCCAGCTGGAGGCCGTGCTCGCGAAGCATCAGCAGCAGCGGGTCCAGCCGGATCGTCTCGGGCACGAGCAGCGGCGGCACCATGAGGGCCGACACCGGGACGTCCGGACGGCGCTCGTGCGGGACGGCGATGGCGCGCTTGACGTGCACGATGCCGTCGATGTCGTCCCAGCCCTCGCCCGTCACCGGGAACCGCGAGTGGCCGGTGCGACGGGCGAGCTGCAGGACGTCCTCGGCCGTGGCGGTGCGCTCGATGGAGGTCGCGCGGGCCCGCGGACTCATCACGTCGGCCGCCGTCTGCTCACCGAAGTCGAGGGACTTCGTGACGAGCCGGGCCGTGCCGGCGTCCAGGGTGCCCGCCTCGGCCGAGCGGCGCACCAGCGAGGCCAGCTCCTGGGGCGTGCGAGCGCCGGAGAGCTCCTCCTGCGGCGTGATGCCCATGCTGCGCAGGAACAGGTTGGCCGAGCCGTTGAGCACCGCGATGAGGGGCCGGGCCACGAGGGCGAACACGCGGACCGGCATGGCGACCACCTTGGCCGTCGACAGCGGCGCGGAGATGCCGAGGAACTGCGGCAGCAGCTCGCCGAAGACCATCGAGAACAGCGTCGCGAGGACCAGGGCCAGCACGGCGGAGACCGAGTCGAGCGTCCCCCCGCCCAGGCCGACGGCCCGCAGTGGCGTCTTGAGCAGCTCGCCGATCGAGGGCGTCGCGATGAACCCGAGCACCAGAGTGGTGAGGGTGATCCCCACCTGCGCGGCGGACAGCTGGGTGGACAGCCGTCGCAGCGACCCCAGGACCACCTCGGCCCGGATGTCCCCGGCGTCGATCGCCTTCTGGACGGTGGGCCGGTCGAGTGCCACCAGCGAGAACTCGGTCGCGACGAAGACGGCGGTGCCGATCGTCAGCCCCACCCCGGCGAGGACCATCAGCCATTCGGTCATAGTGCGCTCATCCTAGGTCGCCGCCGTGTGCCGGTGTGACGCGCCAGAACCCGCTTGACCCTCACGCGGCGGGAGTTGACAGACTGTGGTGCATGTTCACGAAGCAGGGGGCCCCATGACCACACCGACGACGACAGCCAGACCCCGTGAGGGTGCGCGCATCGAGATCCGCGACCTCACGAAGCGGTTCGGCAGCTTCACGGCGGTCGACAACCTGAGCTTCACCGTCGACCCGGGCCGGATCACCGGCTTCCTGGGGCCCAACGGTGCCGGCAAGACCACCACGCTGCGCATGCTGCTCGGCCTGGTCCGGCCCACGGGCGGCGCGGCGACCATCGGCGGCCAGAGCTACCACGACATCGCGACGCCGACGGCAGTCGTCGGATCGGCCCTCGAGGCCACGAACTTCCACCCCGGCCGCACTGGCCGTGACCACCTGCGCGTCCTCGCCGCGACGGCAGGCGTCAGCAACGCGCGGGTCGACGAGATGCTCGAGCTGGTCGGCATCCCCGCCGCCGCCCGCAAGCGCGCGGGTGGGTACTCGATGGGCATGCGTCAGCGGCTCGGACTGGCGGCCGCGATGCTGGGCGACCCGCAGGTGCTGATCCTCGACGAGCCCGCCAACGGGCTCGACCCCGAGGGCATCCGCTGGCTTCGCGGCTTCCTGCGCCACCTGTCGGCCCAGGGCAAGACCGTGCTCATCTCGAGCCACATGCTGCAGGAGGTCGAGCAGACGGTCGACGACGTCGTCATCATCAGCAACGGCCGGCTCGTCAAGCAGGGAGCCATGAAGGACCTGCACGGCGACGCCCAGTCGATCGTGCGCACCACGGACGCCGACGCGCTCGCCGGTGCCCTGCGCGTCGCCGACGTCACGACGTCGGTCAAGGACGGCGCGCTCTACGCCGACACCTCGGACCTGCGGCTCATCGGTGACGTCGCACTGCGCGCGGGCCTGCCCATCTACGAGCTGCGCGGGGCGACGACCGACCTCGAGGCGTTGTTCTTCGAGCTCACCGAGGGCACCAACCGCAACCTCGGCCAGACACCCGGCTTCCCGACCGCCGAGGGGGCACCCGTCGAGCGGGACGCCATGGCCGGACACGAAGGGGGCAACGAATGACCAACGCCATCAGGGCCGAGTTCCGCAAGTTCTTCACCACCCGGATGTGGTGGGGCATGGCCATCGCCATCTTCGTGGCCGGCGCCGGCCTGGCCGTCGCCTTCGGCTTCTTCCTCACCAACGGTGACGTGTCGAGCGGGGCCGAGGGGGCTCCGGTCGGCGATGCCGAGCAGATCGCGAACAGCGTCTACACCAGCGGGTTGTCCGTGGGCTACCTGTTGACCCTGGTCATCGGCGTCATGCAGATCGGCAGCGAGTACCGCCACAAGACGATCACCGGCACCTTCCTCGGCACCCCGAAGCGGGCCACGGTCATGGGCGCCAAGGTCATCTCCCTCCTGGGGATCGGTGCGCTCTACGGCCTGATCTCCCTGGTGGGGTCGGTCGTCGCGGGGTCGATCGTGCTCAGCGCGCGAGGCTTCGAGGCGTTCCCGACCGCCGGGGTCTTCAGGACGCTGGCGCTCAGCCTCCTCGTCCTCGGGCTCTGGGCGCTCATCGGCCTCGGCGCCGGCATCCTGATCCCCAACCAGGTGGCGGCGCTGCTCATCTCCGTGGGCGTGGCGTGGATCGTCGAGCCCATTGCCTCGATCCTCCTGGGCCTGTGGGAGTTCGGGCGCGAGCACATCGTCCCCTACCTGCCGTCCGGCGTCACCGCGGCGATGACCAATGGTGTGAGCCAGGGCGGCGAGAACGCCGTCAAGCCGCTGGCCTGGTGGGCGGGTGCACTCGTCCTCGCTGCCTACGCGGCCGTGATGGCCGGTCTGGGTTCGTGGCGCACGGTGCGCGCCGACATCAGCTGACGCCCCTGCCGGGTATGTCGTGGGGSCGGKTTCCGKGCGGAAACCGGCCCCACCGCATACCCCGACCTGCCTCCCCGGCCCGGCACGGACGGGGATAGGCTGGGACCAGCCGTTTGCTCCGTCATTGTCGACGCTACGAAAGAGGCGTATCCGCCGTGCCCGACCAGTCCCCGACCAACGACCCCATGGCGGCCTTCGGGCCGAACGAGTGGCTCGTGGACGAGCTCTATGAGCAGTACAAGACCGACAAGAACTCCGTCGACAAGGCGTGGTGGTCGTTCTTCGAGGACTACCAGCCGGCGGGTGGTGATGGCCCCAACGGCGCGACGGTGAACGGCACGACGGCCGCCCCCGCCCAGGGCGCACCGGCGGCGAGCGCCCCGGCAGCCGCGACGGCCCCGGCCCAGAGCGCGCCGGCAGCGAGCTCCCCGGCCCCGGCA